>DXZC01000122.1 GCA_019415505.1 Peptococcaceae bacterium
GACCTTTATTATCGCCTCAATGTCATTAATTTCCGCATACCGCCGTTGCGGGAGAGAAAAGAGGATATCTTGTTATTGTTCAGCACTTTTCTCACGAAAAATTCCTCGGTGTCTGAGGCCTTGTCCCTGATAGACCCGGAGGTGCTGGACGCCTTGGTGCGTTATGACTGGCCCGGCAATGTGCGGGAATTGCAGAATGTCGCTGAGCGTATGCTCTATCTTTCCGGCGGCGATACTATCACCAGCAAATATTTGCCCCAGCATATAATTGATTTTTGCCGTAATACCCTGGTAGAAGCACCTGACAAGGAAAGTGTAAGAACGGAAACCACCTTAGAAAATAGTGCAAAAAAATTTCCCGCCGCTACCATTGCGGAAATTCGCCGCCTGGAAAAGGAGCAGCGCTTAACCGAGGAAAACCGCCGCCTTACCGAGGCTTTAAGGGATTGCCATGGCAATGTGGCGGCGGCAGCCCGTAAGCTGGGTATTTCCAGGGCCACTTTTTACCGGAAATTGAAATTGGCTAAACTTGAGGAAGATACAAATATGTAACACAATAGTACATATATGAAACAGAAATGATTCATATATGTCTCAAATATGTATCAATTTATGGCGATTTTAGACGGCGATAATTGAATATTTTATTGAGTCATCAAAGATTTAAACATTTTTAAAAAGAAATTTTTACCATTGTATATATTGACATAGCAGGGCTGAAAGAATTTATTTAAATTTTCTCAGCCCTGTTTCTTTTATGGCTGATAATCTTTGGTATGCCTTTTGCACATAATAATGGCAAACGCGTTTATAGAGAATAAAGCTTGGAGGTATCAGCAATGCAATCGAAACTATCTTTACTTACCGCCGCGGAGCAACAATGCATCCACGAAAAAACTTTGGAACTGTTGGAAACTATAGGTGTTGTCATTGGCAGCGAAGCTGTCCGCGATATGTTGGCTAAAAAAGGCGCCACGGTTGTGGGTGAAAACGTGCGTTTCCCCAAAAAGATGATAACGGAACTTTTAGAGCTGCGTATAAAGGAATTTCCCTTGGGCGCATATACAGAAAATTACCGCCTAACAGTCCCCTCGGTAACTCATCCCTACAGCACTACCGCCGGTTATGTACCCTATATTTATGATGAGGAGACCGGTAAAAATAGGTATTCTACCACTGAGGATTTGGTGCAGCTTTGCAAATTAGCCGATTACAGCCCGGAAATGGATTGTTTTTGGCCCTTAATGTTACCCTCGGAATATAACGGTGAATTACAGGAATTCAAGGCTACGGAAATTGCCTTACGCAATATTGGCAAACATACCCAGTGTTCCTCAGCCTCCGGTGATTTGGCGGAATACCAGGTGGCTATCGCCCAAACGATAGCCGGCGGCTCTAAGGAATTTAGGGATAATCCCATTCTTTCCCTCTTATCCGCACCTACCACGCCTTTGGCCATTGAAGGCGGCATAGCCGACGCCATTTGCGTCTCCGCCAAGAACGGCGTTCCCATTGTACCCATGTCCCTACCTCAGATGACTACTACTTCCCCGGCCACCTTTGCCGCTGATATTCTTTTGGTTAATTCTGAAGTTTTGGCCTGTTATGCGGTGGCAAAATGCGCCGCGGAGGACGCCAGGGTTTTCTACTCCTCGGACGCCGGCGCGCCCAACCTGTTTGACGCCGGTATTGACTACGAAAACAGCGAGTATGTTTTGTTGAGCGCCGCTAACACCGATATGGCCCGTTTTTATGAAATGCCTAGCGCCATGGGTTGCAGCGTGGAATATAAGGATTTCTCTACTGTGGCTGGTTTGGAAAGAAATATCTTCCGCTGCGGTATGAAGCTTATGACCAGAGTGGATGTGGCCTGCTGGATAGGTACCAGAGAAAGCTGCTTGAGCTCGTCTCTGATTGACGTTGTTCTGGATTTGGAAGTTTGCCGCTATGCTAAAGCCTATTTCCGGCAATTCCCCTTAAATGACGATACCCTGGCTCTAGACGTTCTCGCCGAGCAGGGGCCTCGTGGCAACTTCCTCGACCATGAGCATACTTTCCGGCATTTTAGGGATAATATTTTCACCGAAAAGGCCGCTCAATCCTTTATTTTTGCTGACCCGGCTAAAAATTACCGGGAAGCGGCTCAGGAAAAGTTAGAGAAAATTTTAGCAACCCACCAGGGACCAGTTTTTGACTCCGCTTTAAACAGTGAGCTGGATAAAATCTCGGCCAAAGCTGTTGAGGTGTTGAAAGATAAATAATTAATTTACAGGAGGAATACGATTATGCGTAGGAATTTAAGTGCCGGTGGCACAGGTTTTCAAGGGTTTAGCTTGAATGTTCTCAGTGAAGACGATTTGTATCAGGTACACCTCGACACCTTAGAGATTTTAGAAACAGTGGGCGTATTTTGTGAAAGCGAAAGCGCTATGGAGGTTTTTGAGGCCAATGGCTGTAGGGTTGATTGGGATAAAAAAATAGTTAAAATTCCCGCCTCTATCGTGGAGGACGCTATTAGAAAGGCCCCGCCGAAAGTTGTTTTAGCGGGCCGCGACCCTCAAAATGACGTAGTATTGGAAGGCAGACGGGTTAACTTCCTCACCTTTGGCGAGGGCATTATGGTTATTGACCCCTACACTGGCGAACGCCGTCCCTCCACTAAAAAGGATATTGGCGATGTAGCTAAGCTGGTAGACGCTTTAGATAATATTGATGTTATTGAGCAGACTTTAAATGCCCGTGATAAGGACGAAAGAGTCGCCATGCTCCACAATGCTGAAGCAACCTTGAGTAACACCACTAAGCACCAGAGCCAAGGGGCTGACAATGCCCACCAAGCTAAATTAGCTATAGACATGGCCGCGGCTATTGTGGGCGGTAAGGATAAGCTGAAGGATCGGCCCATTATTTCCGGTGGCGGCTGCCCGGTAAGTCCCCTGACTTTAGGTAAGGGCAATACGGAAATGCTTATGGAATATGCCAAGGTGGGGTTGCCTTGTAATCCCCTGTCCATGGCCATGGCCGGCGGTTCCACACCCGTAACCTTAGTGGGTACCCTGGTAGTACATAATGCGGAAATTCTTTCCAATATAGTATTAATTCAGATGGTTAACCCCGGTAATCCCTGTACCTACGGCAGCTCCACAACTATTTTGGATTTGCGCCGCGCTATCGCTACTGTTGGCTGCCCGGAATTGGGCATGATTAGCGCCGCTGTGGCCAGAATGGCCCAATTCTACAATATTCCCAGCTTTGTCGCTGGTTCTTAGGCAGACAGTAAACTCGCCGATATTCAGGCTGGTCACGAAAAAACTTTAACAGCCCTGCTCCCCGCGTTGGCAGGCGCCAACCTCATTTATGGCTTGGGCATGTTGGAATCCGGTATTACTTTAGGCTATGGCCAGATGGTTATGGACAACGAGTTTGCCGCTATGATTCGCTACGTTTTACAGGGTATGCCTGTGGATGATGAAAATTTAGCCTGCGACCTCATTAAAAAGGTAGGCCCCGGTGGCAACCATCTCACTGAGGAACTTACTATGTCCCGGGTCAGAGGCTTCCAGTCCTCGCCTAGATTTATCGACAGAAACATGATGGAAAATTGGGTAGCCGAAGGTTCGGTTGACCTAAAGACCAAATGTGATGAAGAAGCTAGAAGAATACTGGATAATCATGAGCCTACTCCCATTCCTGAAGACGCTGCTCTGGAAATTAAAGAAATTATTGCCAAAGAAGAGCGGGATTTGGGTATTAGAGAATAAATTATAAGTTGTTGGGTGGGGCGTTTTAACGCCCCGCCCCACTCGTTCCCTAGTTAGACTGGGGACCATTCAATGGCCCCAATGTTACAAAAGCGGGTTTAAAGCCTGTTTATATCTCCCCAAATTTTTATGAAATAGGAGATGATTGTATGAGCAAAGAAATGATAGCTTCCGAAACTTCCCAAGGGAAAAAACTCAGCGCGCTGGATCTGTTTTTGGGTATTATTTGTTTAATGCTCTTTCTTGATTCCGGCACGTCCTCATCGGCTATGGGGATTAACTCCGTTACTTGGTATTTGATTTTAGGCGTTATTTTCTTCCTGCCCATGGCCTTAGTTACCGCGGAATTGGGGTCCACTTACCCCTCTGACGGCGGCTTATATCATTGGGTAAAGATTTCTCTGGGGGCCGATAACGCAGCCAGAGTCGCCTGGTATTATTGGTTGAATAACGCAATTTGGGTTGCTTCGGCTACAATATTTGTTATGGATGTTGTTAGCGAAATGTTGGCCCTTTTATTTGGCCTGGAGGTACCATTTTTCGTTTATTTAGCTCTTTCCTGTGTTTTAGTCTGGGTTTATGTGTACCTGGCTTCCCAGCCGATGAATGAATCTACGGCAGTACGCAATATTGGCGGCTTGGCCAAACTTACTATTGTGGGCTGCTTAGTTGTTTGCGCGATAGCGTATTTAATTAAAAACGGCGGTCAAACTGCTACTGAATTTAGTGTGGCTTCCTTTACTCCCACTATTGGCGCGGCCTTTGCCTTTTTCCCTGCTTTAATCTATAATGTTATGGGCTTTGACGCAATCAGCGCCATTGGCGGCAGCAATATTAAAAACCCAGCTAAGGATTTACCCCGTATGATAATTCTCAGCTTGGTGGCCCTAATTGCTATTTATATAGCTATAACTTTTGCTATTTGTATTATTACTCCCGCCGAAAATATTGACATTATTAACGGTATTTTGAATTGCTTTACTTTGACCTTCCCTGGCACTTTAGGCACGGTGTTTTATGTGCTAGTAGGGGTTATTTTCCTCTATACCTTGATTTCCCAAGGCCCCGCTTGGATGCAATCCGCTGGTTATATGGCGGTTGAATCAGCGGAAAATAACGAGCTGCCCAAGATTTTTAGCAAAACAACCAAAAAGGGCGCCCCGTTAGGCAGCGCTGTGATCATTGGTATTGTTAGCACGGTAGTCATTATTGCTTACGGTCTTTTGGCCTCTTTAGTGGGGGGAACCGCCAGCGATTTATTCTGGACTTTGTTCTCCTTTACCAGCCTCATCTTTTTGCTGCCCTTCATACTTTGCTTATCAGCCTTTATTAAGCTGCGGAAAACAGATAAGGCAACAAAGCGCGCTTACCGCTTCCCGGGCTCTGATTTATTTGGCATAATTGTCAGCCGCTTTTGTCAGTTGGTAATTTTATTCACTATGATGCTGTTCTTCTGGGTACCCGGCCAACCAATGGATTGGGTTACTGGCATAGCCCTGGGCTTGGGCTTCTTAATTGGTATTGTTCTTGGTGAAATATTCAATATCAACAGAAAGAAAAAGCTAGCTGCTGAAAAAGGCCGCGACTAAACAGGCTGATTGGGCCGTTGCGCCCTTCCGGAAAAAAGAATCTAAGGTAGGTGATGCCTTGTGGCTGTTAATAACTTGTCAGTAACTAATAATGATGTATTGAAACGTAAAGACATCTTTCTCGGCATGATCTGCGTGATGTTTTTTCTGGATACTGTAGGCCCTGTAGCTTCTATGGGCGCTTCGGCCATAACCTGGTCCCTTATTATCACCTTGGTATTTTTCTTTCCTTCCGGCCTGGTAATGGCGGAAATGGGTTCAGCTTATCCCGCGGAAGGCGGTATGTACGCCTGGGTAAAAATGGCTTATGGCAAACGGTGGGGGGCCAGAATGTCCTGGTTTTATTGGGCTAATAACGCTATTTGGCTGTCCTCCACGGCCATTTTTACCACCAGTGTTTTTTGTCAGATTTTTTTAGGGGACGTTCCCTTTTTTTACCAAATAATTATGGCTCTAGCCTTAATTTGGTGTATAATTCTTTACGGATTTCGTCCCTTGAAAAAGAATACCGGCCTTACCAACCTAGGAGCGGTTTTAAAAATAGTTATTGCCGGCGCAATGGCCGCTATGG
>DXZC01000123.1 GCA_019415505.1 Peptococcaceae bacterium
GCAGCGTCAGATGTGTATAAGAGACAGGCCCAAGGGCCGGGGGGTATCATTGAAGCCATAGAGGCCCCTGGTGTTTGGGGGGTGCAGTGGCACCCGGAATGGTTATACCACCGTGAACCGGAGCAAGGACTTTTTACAGCATTTATTGATTTATGCAGGGAGTATTATGATAATACACAGAAATCCCCAGTTAGAAAAACTTAATGCCGCCCTTGAGGATTGTTACCGCTGTCCTCTGGGCAAGACCCGGAATAATCTCGTTTTTGGCCGGGGTAGCGAAGCAGCGCCGATAGTTTTAATCGGCGAAGGCCCCGGCGAGCAGGAGGATTTAAAGGGCGAGCCTTTTGTGGGTAAAGCTGGTCAGCTTTTGGACAAAATCCTGGCGGCTGTAAACTTAACTGAGGAAGATTATTATATTTGCAATATTGTTAAATGTCGCCCGCCCCAAAATAGGGTGCCTTCACCCCAGGAGGTTGAGTGCTGCAAGGACTTTCTCCGCCAACAGGTGGGGCTCATACGCCCTAAAATAATGGTTCTTTTAGGGGCCTCGGCAGCCAAAGCTATCATAGATCCTAATTTGGCCATAACCAAATCCCGGGGCCAATGGGTAGAGCGAAACGGCTTTTTAATGATGCCAACCTTTCACCCGGCGGCTCTCCTGCGGGATCCCCAGAAAAAGATACCGGTTTGGCAGGATTTTCAGGAAATACGGCGAGTATACGATGAGTTAATGAAGGAGGCGGCAAAAGAGTGACATTTACCAAAACAGCCCAAGGGCCTGGCGATACATATTTTATCGGCGAAAGCTTAGCGGCTTTTTGTGTCCCCAATACTAATATCCTGTTAGACGGGGATTTAGCGGCGGGCAAAACTGTGTTTGCCAAGGGCCTAGGCGCCGGGTTGGGAGTAGAGGGCAATATTAAAAGCCCCACTTATACTTTAATGTGTTCTTATACCGGGGAGACAATGCCCTTTTTTCATTTTGACGCCTATAATCTCGCTAGCATGGACGACTTTTACGCTCTGGGCTTTGACGAATTTCTCTATGCTGGGGGCGTAGCGGTAATTGAGTGGGCTGCGGTTTTGGGAGACGGCTTTCCCGATGATTATATTCATGTGCAAATTACCAAGGGCCCCGGTGAAGATGAGCGCACCCTCACTTTTTCGGCCCACGGGCAGGCGGCCCTAAGTATTTTAAAGGAGTGGCGGAACCATGAAAATTCTGGCCTTTGATTGTAGCAGTAAGACAATGTGCGCTGCCGTATCGGAGGGGCCTGAGGTTTTAGCTTCGGCTTATGCTGAGGAAAACCGTAATCATGCCCCTTTTATGTTGCCTATGATAGAGCAGGTAATGTCTGAGGCTGGCGTTAAATATAGCGACCTGGAGGCTATTGGCGTTACGATAGGTCCCGGTTCCTTTACTGGCTTACGCATAGGTTTAGCCACGGCCAAGGGCTTTAGCGATACTCTAAATATACCCATGGCGCCAATCCTCAGTTTGGATGCGCTGGCTATGGGTTTTCAGGAATACAAAAATATTATAGTTACCATGCTAGACGCCAGAAAAAACCAGGTATATGCTGCTGTGTACGATAACACTAAAGGCAAGATGCTAAAGATTATGGCGGAAACGCCCCTATCGCCAATAGATGAGTTGGCGTCCTTTTTGGCAAAATTCCCCCAGGTGCTTTTTGTGGGCGATGGGGTGCCCGGTTGGCGACAGAGCTTAATAGCTACTTATGGTCAGCGCTGCCTGTTTGCCGATGACAAGCCCCAGGGGATAACCGGCCCTAGTTTGACTGCTCTCGCCGCCGCCGCCAAAAGCTGGGATTATGTGCGGGATATTGCGCCCTATTATATTCGCGGGGTAGACGCCAAGGCCAAATTTTTGCGCTGTAATTTTCAACGCCTGGAGCTTGGTGATTTAGATGATTTGCTGCAGGTAGAAAAGGGCTCCTTTTCCCACCCCTGGACTAAACAGATGTTTATGGACGAGCTGAAAAATACCTTTGCCGAGTATTGGATAATTAGAGTAGACGGCAAGCTGGTAGCTTACGGTGGTTTTTGGCATATTGCGGACGAAAGCCATGTAACCAATATTGCTGTGGATCCGGATTACCGGCATCTGGGCCTGGGTACCCTGATGGTAGAGCATATTATAAACCGCAGTCGGGAAAAGGGCGTGAAGGGCGTAACCCTGGAGGTGCGTCCCTCCAATACCAGGGCTATAACCCTCTATGAAAATGCCGGCTTTCAGCAGCGGGGCCGCCGCCCTCATTATTATGAGGATAATGGCGAGGACGCAATAATTATGTGGCGTATGCTTGCTGACGATACGCCGGAAAAACCGTGGAGATAGATATGGGCGTAAATATTTTAGCCATAGAAACCAGTTGCGATGAGACCTCCGCTGCTGTAGTTTCTGAGGGTCGAATTATAAAATCCAATATTATTTATACGCAAATAGCCACCCATAAGGCTTATGGCGGCGTAGTGCCGGAAATAGCCTCCAGGGAGCACTTGCGGAAAATATCCCAGGTGGTGGAGGCGGCTGTGAGTGAAAGCGGCTTGAAAAAATCGGAACTCAGCGCCATAGCCGTTACCCAGGGTCCTGGTTTGGTTGGCTCCCTTTTAGTGGGCTTATCTTATGCCAAGGCAATGGCCGCCGCTTTAAATATCCCGCTGATTGGCGTACATCATTTGGCTGGTCATTTGTACGGCGGTATCATGTCTGTTGAGGGCTTGGAACCGCCCCTGGTAGGGCTGATAGCCTCCGGCGGCCATAGCACCTTAGTAGCGCTGCGGCAGCACCTGGATTTTCAGGTGCTGGGAGAGACTAGGGATGATGCTCCGGGGGAGGTTTTGGACAAGGTAGCCCGCTCCCTGGGTTTACCTTATCCTGGCGGCGCTGCCCTGGAAAAGATGGCTGCAAACGGTGATAAGACGGCCATAGAGTTTCCCCGGGCATGGCTGGAGCAGGGGAGCCTGGATTTTAGCTTCAGCGGCTTAAAATCCAGTGTTTTGAATTACCTTAACCGTGCCGCCATGAAGGGAGAAGCTGTTTCTTACCCTGATTTAGCCGCCTCCTTTCAGGAGGCCCTCTTTGAGGTTCTGGCGGTAAAGGCTGTAACCGGTTGTGAGCGGGAGGGCGTAAAGTCTTTGGTGCTTGCCGGCGGGGTGGCGGCTAACGGACGGCTGTGTGAAATAATGGCGGCAAAGGCTGAGGCCAAGGGGATAGCTTTTTATCATCCTCCTAAGATTTTATGCACGGATAACGGCGCGATGATCGGCGCTGCCGCCTATCATAAATTCCTCAAGGGGGATTTTAGTGAACTTGACCTAAATTCCTCAGCAAATTTATGCTTATAAACTGCATAATAAACAAAAATCTGTTAATAAAGTGTATATTATTCATGTATAAACATTATTGAAAATTGTGGACAATGTGGATAAAATTCTGGATAACTCTCGGTTTTACTGGTTATCCCGTGGGAAATTGAGAATTGAATTGTGGATAACTTACGCAATTATTTTTAATATTGCCTGCTAGAAGTTGTGGGGCTATTTATTCATCGTTTTGCTGGTAATTTAATAACAGCAGTTAAAAGACTTGGTTATATTGAATATATATGCAAGTTTGCATATTAGAGAAATTTAGGTGAAATATTTGGATAAACTGGGGAGCTTTTATTTCTTGCGAGAAATGTCGGAACATAATATTTTGGCTTTAACATCACGCTGTAACTGCCGTTGCCTATTTTGCAGCCACGGTAATAATCCGCCTGGGGCGGCTGTGCATTACTGCGGCCATCGGGACTACAATGAGGTGATTGCCTCGTTAGATTTTTTGGACGCCAAGAAAGAGGTGGTAGTTGGTGAAAGCGCCTCCACCTTAGTGGAGGGAGAACCGTTACTATATCCCCGTCTGTGGGAGGTATTACGGGCTTTACGGCGCAAGTACCCCCGAACCCCCGTTTCCCTAACCACTAACGGTTCCCTTCTGACTACTGAGGCCATTAAAGAGTTATCCGCCTTGGCGCCAATATCCCTCAATTTGTCCTTGAATACCTTGGGCTACCGTCAAGAGGTTATGGGGGATCCCACCCCAACAGCGGTGGCAGCTCCTCCCTTACTGCAAAAGGCTGGTATACGTTACAATGGCAGCGTTGTGGCATTGCCGGAAGTTACAGGCTGGCCAGATGTTGCCGCCACTATGGCTTATTTGCAGGAGCATGGCTGTGAAACTATCCGGTTGATTTTGCCGGGTTACGGCGGTATGGCTCCCCAGGAGCATAGCTATGACTGGACAGAGCGGCGGGATAAGGCCCTAACTCTAATTGCCGCGCAGCCAGGGGTTGTTTTATTGGAACCGCCCTTTTATCAGAATAACCAGGCTGTAATTTACGGCGTAACGCCAAATTCCGCCGGAGCTAGAGCTGGTTTTCAAGGTGGCGATATTGTTCTTGCCGTTAACGGTAAAATACCCCGTAACCGCCATGAAGCTTGGCTTATTATTGCCAGGGAGCGGCAAGTAACTATAGAAATAAAGCGTCAAAAAATGAGTAAAAGCCTTGTGTTCTGTAAGGAGGAAGGCGCTTGCGGCGGCTTAGTTTTTGAAAATGATTTGGATCTCCGCCGTTTAGAGGAAATTAACGCCATTCACCGGGCTAGAAAGGGCAAGGCCGCCCTATGCTGCTCCACTTTAGGTCGGCCCTATTTAGAGGCCAATTTAGGTATTTTCCCCGCTTTAGAGAATTTAACCGTAATTACTGTGCCCAATAAGTATTTTGGCGGCAATATCGGTGCCGCCGGACTCCTGACCCTGGGAGATTTTCAGTCTGCCCTGGCGGGTAAGGATTTTGACTATGTGTTTCTGCCCCGGGAGTGTTTAGATTACCGGGGCAATGATTTAGAAAACAGAACAATAACAGAACTAGGCTGGAAAAGCTATTTTGTGTAAGGAAGGTGATATGCGATGAAAAAGGATTTGCGCCAGACAATGTTGGCGCGGCGTAATGCCCTCAGCCCCCAAGAGGTTGCCGCTAAAAGCCAAGCAATTTGCGAAAAGGTTTGGCAATATGTGAAAGATGACGCTTGTAAAACAGTAATGGCCTATATTCCTCTGGGCAATGAAACCGATATGCGCCCCTTGCTGGACCGCCTGTTGGCTGCGGGCAAACGGGTTGCCGCTCCTATTTGCGGCCCGGAAAGCACTCTCATAGCTTCCCAGATTGAAAATTTGACTACAGATTTAGCACCCGGTTATTTTGGCATACTTACCCCCAAGGAGGAAAGGCCCATTCCCGTGACGGAAATTGACGCGGTGGTGGTTCCCGGTATCTCCTTTGACCCCAAATGCAACCGTTTAGGTTTTGGCGGCGGCTATTATGACCGTTTTTTACCGCGCCTGCGTAATGAAGCCCAAAAAATAGCAGTTTGCTTTGATTGTCAAATATCCGAGTCCTTAGAGGCGGAGCCCTGGGACTGCCCTGTGGATTTAGTGGTAACAGAAACGAAAATTTATAAATTAAAACCATAAAAAAATGACCGGACTAGCAATCCGGTCATTTTTTTATGTAACTCAACAGTTTTTTAATAGTTTCCAGTTCCTCGCTATCGAGGGTCTTTAAATCATCAATTATTTCCCGCAGGGTTAGGGGGTTAGCGCTTGTTTGCGTAAAGAATTCGCCTGGCGTTATATTGAAATACTCGCAAATATAAAAAAACATTTCCATTGACGGCATGGTGCGCCCGTTTTCTATTTGATTGATATAACTGTGGGTTTGTCCCAGGGAAAGGCTCATATCCCGGGCAGAGACGCCTTTATACTGACGCAACTCAGTTATTCTTTGGCCAATTAAATTCTTCATATTTATTACACCTCTATATAATTATATACGATCTGTCTCTTATACACA
>DXZC01000124.1 GCA_019415505.1 Peptococcaceae bacterium
CTCCTATGCGGCCTTACTCAAAGGACGCATAGGAGAGGGCAAAGGGCATGTCCATGCTGTCTGCCATGCGTATCTCCAGAAAATTTTTCAAACGGATATCAGGGAAAAACATGGATAGCACATGCTCAATATCCTCATCAGTCATTTCCTGCTCCTTATATATTTCTTTAACTGGCGTTTCACCAGTATAGCGCATTTTATCGCCGTCTGGCACCAAAATACAGGGGTGATTAAGGATGAAGTCAGCATAATCGCTAAAGCCGGTACCTTCCTGTAAAGAGAAATCCGGATTTACCGGCCGGGAAAAGTCCACGTCATTCCAAATCATAGTGCGGGCTAAATGCTGGTTATACCTGGCGCCTTCAAATATAGGTGAATTATCGGTTAATAGAGCCAAAAGAGGGCTCAAAATACTGGCAACATTATATATGCAGCGGAAATCTTCTTCATCAATATAGTCTAATGATACTTGGGTTGCCGCAGAACCACGCATCATATTAATGCCCCGGCTGCCCTTGGTCTGAAAGTAAGCGTCCATAAGTTCATAGCGTTCCTTAGGTATGAGGGGCATATCCGCCGCTTTATTCCGGGGCTGGTAGCCAAGGTTAGCTAATTCATAGCCGCGCTTAACCAAGGCAGGGGAAAGTATTTTTAAAAATTTGCGGTAGTTATTCCTTATGCCATGAATAGAACGGTGGGGAGATAGTGATACCTCCAACTGGGCGCCTGGCTCCAAGGTAATAATCATATCCTTGCCTTTAAGTCCGATGATATGTCCTTGGGATTCTATAGTTTCCTGAAACTGGGGCGCTAGCTCTTGCAGAATTTCCTCAATGCCGTCATAATAGCCTATGGTCTTTCTGGTTTCCGCCTCTATGACAAAATGCTCTAATTCCAGGCCAATTTTTCTTTTTTCCGGGGGAGTGGCGCCACCTTGAAAGTAATTTATCAATTTTTGCCGGTTATCTGGTTTCATTTTGTACCTCATTTTCATAATATGCGCCAATTTAAAATTTTTATAAATCACAACAAGCTGATATATAATACCAGCTTGCTGTCGTCATCTATTAACCCGCTTTCAGTAAAATATTAATATTATCTATTATTTGCAATACCTGCGTAATATCACTGTCAGCTTTTAAAGCTTGGCGGTAATTGTAATTATATAAGAACTGAGCATTACTCAGGGATATCTCCCCGCTGGATTCCGGTAAAGGCACGTCATCATCGGGACCTGGATCCGGTGTGGGGGTGGGCTCAGGAGTAGGTGTAGGATCGGGTGTTGGCGTCGGTGTGGGGGTTGGCGTTGGAGTCGGCTCAGGTTCAGGTTCGGGTGTATTAGTATCTTCCGGTTTCTCCTCTTCCGGTTCCTCCTCTTCTGGTTCTTCCTCTTCGTTGTCCACATAGGTAGAATCATCGGAAGTGTCCACTCCGATTTTATAACCATCGGGTTTTTCCCAATCGCTGGACGGTACATCCTCTAAGGCTGCTTGCACAATGCGTTTCCAAACTACAGCCGGGTATTGACCACCGTAGACGTTAACCATATATTGGGGAGTTCTATTGCCATCCTCATCGTAATGGTAATCGCTGTCAAAGCCCATCCAACAAATACCGACAATATCGGGGGTGTAACCGGCCCACCAGGAGTCCTTGTTACCTTTTCTATTCCCAAAGGCGTCTGGGAGCTGGGTAGTTCCGGTTTTACCGGCAGCCGGTCGGCCGATATTGGCTCTGGTACCGGTACCGCTCTGAATTGTGGCTTTGAGCATGGTGTTCATGGAATATGCGGTACTCTCGCTCATTACCTGGGTTTTTTCCGGGGTATGCTCGTAAATAACATTGTCGTATTTATCTGTTATTTTTAAAATAGAGGTTGGTTCTATATAGTAACCGCCATTGGCAAAGCAAGCGTAGGCTGTAGCTAAATTAAGGGGGGATACGCCGTAAGTTATACCGCCTAAGGCTAACGCCGGCCCCTTATCATCCTCTACCAGGGGCAGTCCGCAGGCCACGGCAAAGTCCCAACCAGTTTCTACTCCTATTTCATTGAGTAGGCGTACAGCTGTAACGTTAACGGAGTATTTAAGAGCTGTAGTCATGTTAATCATGCCCCGGTAGGTGCCGTCATAGTTGGAGGGACGGTAGCGGCCGGAGGTGAAGGGGGCGTCTAAAATACGGTAATTGGGCGAGTAACCTTCCTCTAAAGCCGGCCCGTAAACGGCAATGGGTTTAATTACCGAACCTGGCTGCCGTCCTCTAATGGAATTTTCACCGGTGGTATTACCTGTAGCATAGGTTGCTCTGTCTAAGCCGAAGCGGGCGGTGTATTCCCGGCCGCCTTGCATACCTAAAATCTCGCCGGTATTGGGCTCAATGAATACTGCGGCGCTCTGTAATTGATCAACGCCTACGCCCTTGGGGAAAAGACCATCGTTAGCATAAGTATCTGTGCAGGCTTGCTGGGTTTTACTATCCTTAGTGGTGTAAATTTTAAAGCCGCCTGTGTAAATGTTCTTCTTGGCATAACCCAGCTCTTCAATAATTTCACCTGCTTCTGTAATGGCATAATCTGTGAGCCAGTCAAACCCTGCGGTGCTGTCGTCTAAGGGTTGTATGTCAGTAACTATTTCCTCAGCCTTGGCAGTTTCAGCTTCTTCCTCTGTGATATAGCCGTATTTAACCATATTATTGAGGACTTTGTTGCGTCCAGCCACTGCTTTGTCCATATTTTTATCGGGAGCATAAGTGTTAGGCGAGGGGAGCATACCTATAAGCATGGCGCACTCGCTTAAAGTACAATCGCTGATGCTCTTATTAAAATAATGTTGGGCCGCGGCCTCAACCCCGTAAACGCTTTGGCCAAAGAATACCTCGTTTAAATAGAAGGTAAGGATTTCCTCTTTGGTATAGGTGCGCTCGATCTGCATGGCCAACAGCGTCTCTTGAATTTTACGGTCAATTTTCTTAATCTGCGTATTGAGAATAGCGTTTCTAGCCAGTTGCATAGTAATTGTGGAGCCGCCTTGGGCAGCTGAACCACTCTTTAAGTCGGCAACTGCCGCGCCGATTACCCGGATAAAGTCAACGCCGCTGTGATCGTAAAATCTATTATCCTCAGTAGAAATAACCGCGTCTATCAAATAGTCGGGAAAGGCGCTGTATTCAACAATATCACGGTTTTCCTCACCGTGAATTTCTACCAGAAATTCGCCGTCCCTGTCATATATTTGACTCTTGCCTTCCTGAACTATTTCCGTCCATTCTGGCAGCTCATTATAGTTAGTCACCACCAAATAAGCGGCAACCGCTCCGCCGGCTAAGATAAGAAATAAAATAAGTAAAACAATAATAAGGGCTATTCTTTTACCTACTGAACTCTTTTTCTTTTTCTTCTTCTTTGGCTTTTTCGTACGAGGTTCTTTACGTGGTTTTTCGGACATTTTTTTACTTTCCTCCATACAGTTTTATCATTCGATTTTTAAGTTATTTATGGATTTTATACATAGAGATATAGTCTATTATAGCATATGTGCCATGGTTTTGACCAGTCTAACCTTGTTAATTTTCGCAAAATATGATAAAATTATGGGAAATAATTTGTGAACGCGCAAAAAGTATGTTTTAATACCATAGCTGAACAACAAAGGAGGCTCCATGAAAATAGCTGTTATAGACGGTCAGGGCGGTGGCATTGGCAAACATATTACGGAAAAAATTCGCCGGGTAGTTAGTGAGGAAACGGAAATAATTGCCTTGGGTACCAACGCCTTAGCCACGGCTTGTATGCTTAAAGCTGGGGCCAATGAAGGCGCCACTGGTGAAAATGCTATTGTCTTTACGGTAAAGCAAGTGGATATTATTGTGGGCGCCATTTCCTTGTTGGCGGCCAATAGTATGCTGGGTGAGGTATCGCCCCGCATAGCCGCGGCGGTTGGCGAATCACCGGCGAAAAAAATACTATTGCCAGTGAACCGTAGCGGCATTGAGATTATTGGCGTGTCTAAGGAGCCTTTGCCTCATCAAATAGAGGAACTAGCTTCTTTAGTGCGTAAATATGAGGGAGAACAAAATGGGCGGGGTTAAGGCTGATTTAAGAAATAAGGGCGCAGAAAACTTCTTGCCGGCAGTAATAGATAATATAGTTTCTCGTAGTGAGGCAATGGTCTTGGAAGGTAATGGTCGTCAACGTAATGCTCTCAGCGCCACCATAGTGGTAGAGTCTCTTGCCAGCTATAAAAAAGTTTTGGAGCGTGCCTGATATGTTTTGTCAACCCATAGCTTCTCAGCCTCACCAAACCTCCTTTACTGTGGATATTCGTGACCTATCCTTATCTGTGACCATGGAGCCTTATGGCGCTGTAGCCAATATAAAGGAAGATCTCTATTACACAGTTTACGCTGTTAAAAAAGAAGTTGATTGCTTTTTAACTGAGCGGCCCGATATTCGTTACGCTGTTGAACCCGTGGCTGTTAGGGGGGACGAGCCTTCCTTTCTGGCTGCTGTTATGAAAACTTCTAATGCTCTAAATGTTGGGCCTATGCCAGGGCTAACAGGAGCTTTTGCCGATTTAGCCCTGGAATTTTTGGTAACTCAAGGACGGGATATTGTGGTGTCGTGCGGTTCTGCTTTAGCTTTAAGCCGCTCCCAGGAAACTCAATTACTCCTTTCTCAGGCTGGCAGCCAGAATGATTTAGCGGTGGCAATTCCCCCTAAAAAAATTGGCGTGGCCTTTAGCGATAGTATTTTAGTAGTAGCAAAAACATCTGCTCTGGCTGGCGTTGCGGTTCAGAGCGGAACCGGGGAATTAACCGCTGGCGGCAACCCTAGCGATGTGATTGAGGCCTTAAAGCCCCATGTTGGTATCAGGGGCGGTATTATAGAATATAACGATAAATTAGGGTTTTGGGGTGGAGTAGCCCCTCTCCCCTTAAGCGAGGTGCGTAGTAAATGACAGAAGGATATAAAGCCTCTATAGAGATGATGACGGAGGAAATTGTGGCCTGGTTAAGAGAGTATAAGGCCGGCACGGGTCAAGCTGGTTTTGTGGTTGGACTATCCGGCGGTATAGACTCAGCAGTAGTGGCCCAACTGATTGCCAGGGCTTGCCCGGAGCATTCCCTAGGCGTCATTATGCCGGCGGGTAATTTGCCTATTGACGCTGAACATGGCATTTTATCTGCTCAAGCCGCCAATTTGCCTTATGTGACCGTGGACCTAACAGAGGAGCGGCAAAGGCTCACCGACTCGGTAGCCGCAGCTTTGTCGTCTCAAGGCTTAGGGGCTGAGGAACCCCGTATGGTACAGGGCAATATTGGCGCCAGATTGCGGATGACCACCCTATACGCTGTAGGCAATTCCCTTAATTATTTGGTGGTAGGTACTGACAATCTAGCTGAATCCTATACTGGTTATTTTACGAAATACGGTGATGGCGGTGTGGATATTCAACCTATTTCTCATTTGACCAAGGGTGAAGTCTATGCCATGGCCCAATACCTCGGTGTACCCAAAGCTATTATTGACCGGGCGCCTAGCGCCGGATTTTTCCATAACCAAACCGATGAAGCTGAGTTGGGTGTAGCGTACGAGGAAATAGACGCCTACCTCCAAGGTGAGAATATTTCTGGCGAAAAACGCCGCATAATCGAGGAACTACACGAAAAATCACAGCATAAAAGACATATGCCTCCTACTGTTAAGGACTAATACCTGAAATTTACTTATAATATCATATGCTAAAGCATTAGGTGTAAGTAAACTTTATACGAATTTCCCATTAAGGCGTAATTTTATTAATTCTTTTACTCTGTTTTAGTCCGCAATCTTTTTATCTAATATATATTATAT
>DXZC01000125.1 GCA_019415505.1 Peptococcaceae bacterium
CAGCGTTAGTCGAGGTCTTGAAATGACCTTCGCCGGACCCTGGTGAAAGCCGGGGAACCAGCGGCTAAGCCGGGGCTATGAATGACCGGTAATCCGGGCACAGGTTAGGCGGAAGCCCATAATGCCTGGAAGCTAAGGCCCTGCTTGCTAGGGGAGTAGGCTAACAAGGTCTCCGGAGCTTAGGTTAAAGTTAAGGCTTTTTAGGCGTGGTTTTTTTGCGGCGGGCCAGCCAGCGGCAACGCCAGGCAGTTAAGGATAGCCCCAGGAGAGCGGCGGCAAACCAGAAATAGGGAATCACCGTCCAGTTGCCCTCATCTAAAAACACCCCTAAAACATAGGCGGAAAATGCGGCGCCTAAATAAGCGGCAAAATCGAAAATGCCAATGAGGGTGGCGACAATATTTTCTTGAGCATATGACAGGGGTATGAAGGAAAGGAGAATGCTATTGCAGCCCAGGGCCAAGCCGGAAACCGCGGCAGTAAAAAAAACCGCCGCCAAAGCCGAGAAACGGCTAAAGACCCCAATGCCCAGGGCAGCCCCGGCCATAGCCCCCAGCATACCCAGGAGGATGCGGTAAGGGTTGGCCCCGGGCCGCTGTAAGAGCTTTTGGGCCCCCATAATACCGGCGAAATTGCCCAGGGGAATGACCACAATCAGCAAGAGGGATTGGTTAATGTCGCCCCCCAGAATGTTGAGAAAAATCACCGGCGCCCAAAGTCCGATACCCTCCTTGACCAGGCCAATAAATATACAGGTGCAGCAAACAAGCCAGAGTAGCTCCCTGTTCATGGTGCTGGTTAAGGCTCGCCGGTTTAAGGTTGCCTGGGCTGCTACCGTCTTTTGCAGACCCTTTTCCCAGTGGGCAAAAATAAACCAGAGGCCCAGGGTACAGCCGGCCACTATTGCCGGAATAAGGAAATAGCTTTGCCAGCTGGCGTGTAGCAGCAGCTTGCCCAGGACAGCCCAGGAGAGAATATAGCTGGCCACCATAGATAGGGACATACCGGTGGAAACAATGTGATGCTCGCCGGGAGCGTAATAATAGGAGAGTAGGCGGTTGCAGGTGGCCCAAAATATTGACTGAAAATAGCCGTTGAGCACCCAGAGCAAGCGCACCCAGGCAATACTGTCCGCCCCTGTCATGGCCAGGTTGACAGCGCCGGTGCCCACGGTGGCAAAAATAATGAAATAAATTGGGGACACTCGGTCGCCAATAAAGCCGTTGACAAGCTGCCCTAAGGCATAGGACAGGAAAAATAGAGAGCCAACCGAGCCCATAACAGCGGTGGATACCCCCAAGGCGCCGGAAATTTTTAAAACCGCCGCCGAGAAGTTGAGGCGGCATAAATAAACCATAATATAGGTTAAAATACACAGAGCCAAGGTTATGGTTTTTTTGTTTTGCGGTAGCGATACTTCTCCAGCCATGAGCGCCTCCCTAAAGTCTAAATAACGCGAAAAGTTGAAAGCCTGAAAGCCAAAAAGTCAAAAAATTTGAGAGTCTAAACCTAAAGTTGAAAGCCTAAAAAGCCTAAAACTGAGAACCTAAAACCTGAAAAGCTGAAAATCTAGAAATCTAGAAATCTGAAAGCCTAAAGTCTAAAGTCTAAAAATCGGAAAGGCTAAAAACTAAGACCTAAAGACTAGAAAACTGGCAGCTTAAAAGTTTAATAGCCTGAAAAGTCTCAAAACCTAAAGGCGCGGAAAGCCTAACGCCCTTTAACCCTGGGGTTTAGCCAGGGTCAAAGGGGGATAGTATTTTATTGCCGGAAAATTGGTGTTACAGTGAGGCTAGGCCGGGTTTTAAATCGGGAAATTCCCGGCGAATCCTCTCGTCAACCTCGCTGTCTAAAACATGGGGATTAGCCTGGGAGAGAATATCCTTTACCCAGTCTAAGGCCCTGGTTGGAGCGTCCTTACCGCCTTCGCTTTGCCAAACCGCCCGGGAATCGCGGTCCGCTATGGTGGGAATATAGGACAAGGAGCGGAGGTTTTGCAGGGTCAGAGGTGTTTCCATAAATACGCCCCCCGGCCCCACCTGGGCTGTTTCAGCCAAGGCCGCCTGGTTCTCCGCTGGGCTGTACTGGATTCCCCGGACAATCCTTTGCAGCATGAGGGCAATTTCATTATCTATAGCCAGTTGGGCGTAATCAAAGGTCATGAGAGCTTCAATTAAACCGCCAATTTGCAGCATATCCATACCCGCCAGCAAACCGCCGGTGGCGGCAATGGACCGCTCGTAAGCAGCTTGGGAGTCGGGCAGTTTAGAATTGGTCTGGCCTATATAGCCGCCGCAGGGTACATTAAAGTAACGGGCCATTTGAGCGCAGGCCATGTGCAGCAAGCCACATTCCACGGCGCCAGGGGCGTAAGCCCCGGTGCGCAAATCCGCCACTGTAGGCAGGCTGTTGAACATTACAGGGGTGTGGGGTTTGACCATTTGCATTAGGGTAGCTACTGCCAAAAATTCCGCCACATGCTGAGCTAAGGTGGCCCCTAAGGAGAGGGGGGAGGTTAGGCCGGCGTTAGGCACAATAGTGGCATAGGTGGGAATTCCCCGTTCCACAAAGTAGATGAGCATTTCCGTGGAATGATGGTCCATTTTTAGCGGGGCGATAATGGGGCAATTATGAAAGGCTATAAAGGGCCTTTTTTTAAATTCTTCCTCGCCGCCGGCCACGATATAGCCGAGCTTTAGTATTTTTTCCGCTTCCTCCACGCAATCCACGCCGCTGGCCCGCACCGGCTTGAGGCAATTTTTTAAAGCCGGGTAGAACCGCTCTAAATTGCGGTATTCATAGGCAGCGTCAGTGGCGGAGATAGTGCAGGTATACATGGCTATACCCGGCATTTCGTTAATCAGGCGGCCTATTCTGGCGATATCATCGGAGCGGGAGGGGCGGATCGCGCCGTTCAGGGGGTCCCGCACATTAGTACCGGAGCTGGCTGTGCCGAAAATTGGGCCGTCCTCCGGCAGGGTAAAGTCAAAGCGGGGGTCCCGACCGTAAAGGGTAAAGCTCGGCGGCACATAAGCCAAATACTCGGCTACTACCTCCCGGGGCAGGGTCACACGGCGGCTTTCCGTCTCAACCCTACAACCGCAGTCCCGGAACAGGGCCAGGGCCTTATCGTTATTAACCTCCAGCCCCACTTGTTCCAGAATATTAAGGGCGTCAAGGTGAATGGCCGACTCCTCAGCGGCGGTAAGCACTTGGCAATAACCAGGGAATTTTTTTAGTTTTGACATTAGCGTACAACCTCCTTACTAACAATTTGTAAAAAATCTTGCGCCTTTAGGGCTAAGCCGCCATTTGCTAAACTTCAGCATTGGCGGAAATTGCCGCCTTATTCAGCGCCTTGCCAGGGAAAATTGCCGCCTTATTCAGCACCTTCCGCCCTGGCCTGTTTTTTAGCCGCCCGCTCCCGCTTATTGGGGCGCAGGAAAAGGGAGAGGACTGCCCCCAGCAGGCAGAGGCTGGTTATCACATAAAAGGAATTGGTGCCGCCAATGGCGTCCATTAAAGCGCCGAAGCCCACGCCGGCAAAGGCGGCGCCTAAATAACCAAAGCCATTCATAATGCCCACGCCGGTAGCGGCCAGCCGGTTGCCCAGTACGTCCCCGGGGATATTGAAGATAGGCGCGCAGATAGTTTGAATTAAGCCGCCGCCCAGGAACATAATGGCGCAAATCAGGGGTATGCCGTAGGAGGATTCCAGAATCACCGCCCCCTTGGTGAGGTAGAGCAAGGGTATGCCGGCCAAGAGGAAACAGATAAAGATAGTTTGCCACCGTTCGCCGTGGAAAAGCTTATCCTGAACCCAACCGGAAACAATACAGAGGGCCGCGCCGCCCCAGTGCATCATAGAGCCAATGAGGGAAGCGGTAACTACCGCCAGACCGAACCCGCCAATGCTGGGGGAATCCATGAGTATTTTTACCACCCAACTGGCTAAGGCCCAGCGCAGCATATTGGTGAGAAAATAGCAGACGTCGGCTACAATCATCTTTTTGTTTTTTAAGACGGCAATATAGTCCTTGGCTTGAATTTTTTCCCGGCCATTATCCACATTGGCGTCGCCCTGCCACTCGATAGTAAAGCCGTCCTCCTGGGGAGTGTTGCGCACCACAATATAGAAGATAACGCCCATGGCTAAAGTGAACAGAGGGGGGATGAAAAAGGCGGAGCGCCAGCCGAATTGGTCAATGCACAGGCCCGCCACCGGCAAGACTATGGCGCTGCCAAAAAAG
The DNA here is from genome assembly GCA_019415505.1 of Peptococcaceae bacterium. Taxonomy (GTDB): domain Bacteria; phylum Bacillota; class Dehalobacteriia; order UBA7702; family UBA7702; genus Cryptoclostridium. The sequence continues at coordinate 4,251 of DXZC01000125.1, forward strand.
CAGAAGGCGTTGCTGATGCCCCCGAAAAAGCCCCAGCGGTTTTGGGGAAACCAGTTGTACAGCAGCTTCATACTAGGGGCCCAACCCATGGAAAGGAAGTAGGTGGTAATCATCCAGGTGATGAAAAACAGGGTAAAGCCGCTGGAGAAACCAAAGCAGAAGTTGCCCAATACCGCGCCGACAGCGCCCACAAAGAAGAGTTTTCTCGGCCCAAAGCGGTCCGTTAGGTTGCCGTTAATAAACTGGCCAATGGCGTAAACCAAGGAAGCTGAGGTTAGAATTATCCCGAATTTGGCGCTGGAAAAACCAAAGGCTTCCTGTATTGGTTGGGTCGCGGCGGACAAATTGCTTTTGGAAAAGTAGTAAAATAAATACAGGGTAATAAAGATAAAGAATACCAGTAATTGCTTGGGGTGGGTTTTATCCCGGTAAAGATACCTTTTGGAGCGTGGCTCCCTGCTAGTTTCAGCTTTCATTATATGCCCTCCTTTTAATTCTTGAGCCAGGCTTTAACGGTTTCTTGGTGAAGCTTAGCTCAGGTTTAACTGCGTCGGCCCAACGTAATTTTATACCCTTTGTTAATGCAATAACCATGCCAGCGTTGGGGAAGGCCAGTTGCCCCTGATTTGTCGGTTACTAGCCCCAATAATGGGTAAAAAAATCTTTAAAAAGCCGATATCTTTAAGACAAAAAATTTATATGTTTCATTTTTAAAACATTAAAAGAGCCTGGTAGCAATAATTTTATACTTTATTTATCATTGATTAATACAGGGGTTTTGCTGGGAATAAGCATCTGTTTCAAAATTGATACTAAAACTGTTTCTAATTTAAAACAGAAGTGTATTGATTTTGTTTATTTTTTTGTTATAATAATTAGTAAAAAAAGGGTAAAATTTTAGCGCCCATAGCTAGGTAAACTAAACATAACATCAACCTCCTTCTAAGCTAAACATCAATCCCCTTTTACAGGCTACGGAGCTGGCATTGTGGGAAGCCAAGGTAAAACGCCTAACCACTATTATATTTATCCTTATCATCATATATGCCTTGATATAATGTTTAATTGGGGCTTTAAATGTTGCATTAGGGGTTATCATTGGGTTTAGCCTGTTTAAGTGCTATTTTTCGCTATAATTTACGCCCCCACCGTTGGCTGTAAACTAGGTTAACCTTTACTTAGCGTTAAAATATGGTAGCGAACCCCAGCGACCTCGGAAACGCCGAGTACCTGGAAACATCAGACCTCAGGGACCTCAGAAACGCCGAGGATCTGGAAATATTAGAGACCCCGGAGACCCCAGAAACCTCAGAAACCCCGGAGACGCCAGGGGTCCTGTAAACCTCGGAACCCCGGAAGCCCAAGTCGCCTCACAGTCCCTTGAGGGCACGGAACCCCCAAGGAGATAGGAATACCGGAGACCAGGGGAACCCTGGGAACCCAGTAGGCCCAAGGCTTCTCATCGCCCCTTGAGGACGGGAAATCCCCAAGGAGTCAGGAATACCAGAGACCCGATGTACCCCAAAAGTCTCGGCGAATCAGGAAACCCCCAGACCCCAAGGACCCGGAAGCGCCAGACCTCGGAGACCCCTAAAC
>DXZC01000126.1 GCA_019415505.1 Peptococcaceae bacterium
GCAAATTCAAAGGACTGCCCAACCGCAAGCCAAACTATGGCGGTTAGAATTGCCCCCCCAAGACCCCCCGGCACAAAGATCCCGCTGACCTTATCCGCCAATCGGGCAATGGGGGCCTTGGAGTTCCCCGCCTCGTCCACTAAACGGATAATCTGGGCTAGGGTGGTGTCGTTCCCCACCTTGGCGGCGCGAAAGCGAAAAGCGCCGCTTTTGTTGATAGTAGCGGAAATTACCTCATCCCCCACATTTTTAGCCACGGGAATACTCTCGCCGGTAATGGCAGACTGATCCACATAGCTGTGACCCGCAACGATTACGCCGTCCACCGGAATGCTGGCCCCGGGCTTTATCACCACAATATCCCCGGCCCTGACCTCCTGGGCGCTAATGGTTACTTCCTTTCCCTGCCGCAGCACAATGGCTGTTTTTGGGGCCAGGTTAACCAGCTTAGTTAAGGCGTCGGAGGTTTTGGCTTTGGAGCGAGCCTCCATATATTTTCCCACCGTGACCAAGGTAAGAATCATGGCGCAGGATTCAAAATAGAGTTGATGAGCATAATGACCGGCTGCCGCCGTATCGTAATAGGCCAGGGCATAGAGGACAAAAACCCCATAGAGCAGGGCCGCGCCGGAGCCTAAGGCCACTAAGGTATCCATATTGGGGCTTTTCCGCCACAAAGCCTTAGCGCCGGACAGGTAAAAGCGCCGATTAATCACCACAATAACCAGGGTTATCAGAAATTGGCTCAAGGCCAAAATAAAGGCTTTTTCCGGGCCTTGGAACAGGCTGGGCAGGGGTAAGCCCACCATAGGCCCCATGGCAAGGTACATTAAGGGCAAAAGCAACAACAGGGAGGCTACCAACCGCCGGCCCAAAGCTCTTTTTTCTCCCGCCGCCCGCTCCTGGCGGTCCTGCCACTGACTCCTAAAATCACCGCCCTCAGCAGCGGCCGGCGAGGCCAGGGGCTTTATACCATAGCCCAGCTTTGCCACGGTAGCGCAAATTTTTGCCGTATCTGCTTCCCTTTCATCATAGGTCACGGACATCTCCTGAGCCAAAAGGCTGACCTCCACCGCCTCTACCCCTGCTAGCTTACTGACTGCCCTGGTTATATTGGCCTGGCAAGAGGCGCAGGACATACCGGTAAGGCTGAATTTTTCCTTTTGCATTGTGCCACCACCTTTTTTTCTAGGTTTAATTCCCGCGGTTTTGGGTTTAGTAGCCGCAGTTTAGGACTTAGTTACCTATGTTTAAGGTTTAATTCCCGCAATTTTGGGGGTAGTTCCCAAAGTTTGGGGGGTTAGCTCCCAAAGTTTGGGGGTAGTCCCCTAAGTCTGGGGGGTAGTCCCCAAAGCCTAGGGGTAGCCCCAAAGTTCAGGGGGTGTCCCCTAAGTTTGGGGGTAGCCCCCTAAGTCTGAGGTAGTCCCCTAAGTTTGAGGTAGCCTCAAAATCTGGGATAGGCCCAAAAGTCTGGGTTAGTCCCAAAGTCTGGGGGTAGACCCCAAAAGTTAGGGGGTAGTCACCCAAAGTTCAGGTTAGTCCCAAAGTCTGGGGATAGTCACCTAAATCGGGGTTACTCACCTAAAGTCAAGGGTAACCCAAAGCCAAGGGGTAGACCCCAAAAGTTAGGAGTTAGTCACCCAAAGTCAAGGGTTACTCCCTAAAGTTAGGGGGTAACCCCCTAAGTTAAGGGGTAGGCCCCAAAGTCTGAGGGTAGCCCTCAAAAATTAGGGGGTAGTCACCCAAAGTTCAGGGTTAATCCTCAAAGTCTGGGAGTAGTACCCAACGAAAGGGGTTACTCCCCAAAGTTCAGGGGGTACTCCCCGCAGCTACTTCAGTTTTTTGACCAATTCCACAGCTTCGTCCACTATAGCGGTATTGCCCTGTTGAATTTCCTCTACCACACAAGTTGCCATATGCTCGGAGAGGATAATATAGCCAAAGTTTTGCAGAGCGCTTTCCACCGCCGCGACCTGGGTGAGAATATCGCCGCAGTAACGGTTATCCGCCAGCATCTTTTTAATGCCGCCTAACTGGCCCATCATACGGTTGAGGCGGTTTTCCAGTTGGCGCAAGCTATGCTCTGACCTGGGCGTAGCCTTGTGCCGGCAACAGCAGGAAGCTACCTCCGAATTTTCCGGGTTGCTATCATTGGTTTTAACCATAAAATCAATCCTATCATATACCCTTGGGGGGTATTTATTTTGCTTTTATAATATACCCCTATGGGGTATTTGTCAAGGACTAAAGGAGCAAAATTTTAGGTCAAAAGAGAAGTAGTTAAAATTTTTAAAAAACTTTCCAGAAATACAATAAATTGCAACGGCTTTAACAACCCAGGACGGGGCAAAATAAAGCTAGCTTAAAAAGAAAGGAGTTTTTTAATGTTTCGACACGAAAAAAAATTATTGCATCCAGTAGGCTGCGAAAGGCCTAATCCCCAGTATGCCGTTTTAATGCAGGAGCAATTAGGCGGCGCTAACGGCGAGTTAAAGGCCGCAATGCAATATATGTCTCAAAGTTTCCGCATTAAGGACCCAGAAATCAAGGACCTGTTTATGGATATTGCCGCCGAGGAATTGAGCCACATGGAAATGGTGGCCCAAACTATTTCCCTCCTGAACGGCCATGACGTTAACTGTGAGGAGGTTATTGCCGGGGAAATTGAGACCCATGTACTCACCGGCCTGAACCCTGGCCTCATGAACAGCAGCGGCTATTCCTGGACCGGCGACTATGTTTCCGTCACCGGGGATTTATGCGCTGACCTGCTGTCCAACATTGCATCAGAACAGCGGGCCAAGGTGGTTTATGAATACCTTTACCGCCAGATTAACGACAAAAAGGTGCGGGAAACCATCGACTTTCTCCTCAACCGGGAGGAAGCCCACAACGCTATGTTTAGGGAAGCCTTTAATAAGGTTCAAGACACCGGCTCTGACCACGATTTCGGCGTAACCCCGGATTCCAAGCTGTATTTTGACCTCTCCTCCCCTTCCCCCCAAAATAGCCCCTTTACCGATGTAACCGCCAAACCGCCCTCCTTCAATTAACCCACCTAAAATTAAGCCGCCAGAGGACTCTTAATAATTAACCTTCATAGTCTCCCTCTAATGACCCTCTGCGGGGCGAAAACACCACTAGCTGATAAATAAAATCAATCGTCTCAAAAGTCCTACCAATGGACTTTTGAGACGATTTTTTAGTAAAAGCCAACCGATTTTTTGCCCCGGCTTCGTAAAATGTAAGTTTATTTTGCCCCAAGGGTGTAATTTGATAACTTACTTTTGACAGTCCGTATTTATGGCTTAATTCCAATATACTTTTAATTTTCAACATAAAAGCTTTAATTTTCAACAAATCCCCGCACAGAGCAAAAATATGTGTATAATAAGTGCCATCAAAAAAATTTTTAGGAGGCAAACTATGAAAAGAAGAATGTTCTTGGTGAGCTTGGTTATCGCTTTTTGTTTGAGTCTCTCCGGGGGGACTTGGGCGGCGGATTTTGGGCAACAGAGCGAAGTTGAGGAAATTATTGTCGACAAGGAACAGAACACGCTTACATATGTCTTTCATAATGACGTTAATAAATACGCCGCGGAAATTACCGCGCTGCCCCAATATACCGACGTGCCAGACAACGCTTGGTATAAATTATTTGTTTCCCACTTGTCCCAGCTGGGGGTGATAAACGGAACCTCTGCCACGGAATTTTCCCCCAATGAAAATGTCACCCGGGCGGAATACGCCAAAATGGTGACTTACGCCGCAGAGGTGGATTTAACCAATTACAACGGCGTTACGGGGTTTGCCGACGTACCCTCTGACGCTTGGTACGCGCCCTCCATTCAATGGGCCAGCGAAAATGGCATTATCGAAGGTATTGATGAGTCGACCTTCGCGCCTAATGAGTATATTACCAGGGAAGCGGCAAGCGCGATGTTATACCGCATGTTTGAGCTGCAAGAGAGTGATATTATTATCCAAAGCCAGGGCCTCTACCGCTTAGAAGCGCCTGAGTTTTCCGACGAAGCCAGCATATCGCCTTGGGCTGAAGAAAGCATTGAACAATTAAAGGAAGCCACAATCCTGGGAGGTAATGACGCTGGGGAGATAAATCCCCAGAATAATATTACCCGTTCGGAAGCGGCTAAATTGCTTTCCACCTATATAACCCTTAATACCAGACCAACACTTATCACTGAAGCGGGAGAAATTTCTTACCTTGGAGTCAGTGAGGAAGAAAAGAGCTATATCCAGGAGCACCCGGAAGTAGATGATAATAGACAAGTGCCGGACATTGAAACCGTGGCGGATGACAGCGAAAACCTATCGGGAGATTTTCATTTAAGTTGGTGGGCTAACTACTTAGATAAAAATAATGATTATAATCCAGACTATCCCAGTACTCACCAGCGCATTACCGAGCGGGGCTTTAAAATTTTATTTGCCGATAAATCCTCTTCCATAAGCAACTTAGGGAGTTGGATGGGAGCGGCGGACAGTAAATACAGCGCCCGGGCTCAGAAATATGTATTATTTGGTTCTGTCCTTCCCGATAAGGATGAAACTGATCATGCCTCAACTTGGCACTATTATAAAGCCGGTTCTAAACCTGATGAAGAAGGCAGAGGTAAAAATATCTTATATCGGAATGCTTATAACTTGTTTAACGACCATTACTGGGAAGCCATATATAACTTCAATACCAAGAGGGATTATAAAAGCGCCTATCTGCATTTAGGGCGCAGCATTCATTATCTCAGCGATATCAATCAACCCTATCACGCTAATTTAAGATCAAATAATGATACATATATGGGACATAAAAGGTATGAACGGTGGATTGATGATAATTGGGGTAAAAAAGGCTGGGAAACCCAATATAACGAGTACAGCGCCGGAAGCGCCTATTCATTTATGACCAATACCTCCACTTTGCGCATATGCAACAATTTTTCCCAGTTAGCCATCGATGCTTACGGTGACTGCAGCAAAGGTTTCAACTTTTATAGAGGCGGCGAGGATCCTTCAGCCATTCTCCCCTCAGTAGAAGTAAGAAATAACTCTAAACCCCATACCAGAGAACAGCTAAAACGTAATCAAAGGGCTGTTGCCGGATTCTTGTACGCTTATCTATATCAAACGGGAAGGGATTAACAGGTAATGAAAACTCTTTTTAAAAGCAAAAAAGTATTTTTTATAGCCCTAACCGTAGTGATTGTTCTGCTTGTTCTCATAGCCTTTACCGTTTACTTCTACAATAGGGGAGGTTTCGTCCCAGCAGCCGAAGTTGAAGAGCTGTGGCCGGAAAACGGCCCCGTTGTCGCCACTATTGACGGCCGGGAATACCGCTATGACCCGGTGTATCTGTTTCGCCTAACGGGTTGTGTTTTTACGGAGGATCCGAATGTCATCACCCGTAACATATCGGAAACGGACATAGATGCAACGCCCGAAACTATTAATGCGCCCGAAAGGGTTATTTACGATATGATTACAGTTGATAGTGAGGATTCACTTGAAAACCCAGTGGTAGCCGGAGGAATGACAATGGCGGAAAATGCCGTATTATTAGAGCTCTGGTATCGGGAGAACACCGAGGAGTATTTGGATAGACACGTGCTGCCACATCTAATTACAAAGGCCCGAAGAGGCTATATGAACGACAGCTACACTTATTTTCATGAAAAGTACAGCGGACTTAGCGAAGCTGCAGCGCGAAAACAGGCCCAAAGTGAACTGGGGCCGGGAAATGAGTTTGGGTATAACGACTCGGAAGTCGCCTACTATCTCTTAATGGAAAAGGCAAAGTTCAAGGCAGGTCAATCTACA
>DXZC01000127.1 GCA_019415505.1 Peptococcaceae bacterium
GGTATAGCCCTTGGCCTCCGCCTGCCGCAAAATACTGCAAATTCGGGCATGGGCGTACTGGACATAAAACACGGGGTTTTCGGAAGTTTTAGATTTAGCCAAGCTGAGGTCAAAATCCATGGCGCTGTCAGGATTGCGCATAACAAAAAAGTAACGGGCCGCGTCATACCCCACTTCTGCCACCAGTTCCTCTAAAGTAACATATTGACCGGAACGCTTGGACATCTTCACCACTTCGCCGTCACGCAAAAGCCGTACTAACTGCATGAGGATAACGGTGAGGGCGTCGGGATCATAGCCGAAAAGTGACACGGCTCTTTTCATTCTGGCTACATGACCGTGGTGGTCAGCGCCCCAGATATTGATAACCCGGTCGAAGCCCCGGTCAAATTTATCCTTGTGATAGGCAATATCAGCAGCAAAATAGGTGGGCACGCCATTAGCCCGTACTAAAACATCGTCTTTATCTTCTAAATTTACCCGGCCGCTATTTTTTCCTTGTTTAACAGTCTTACCATCGCTGTTCTCGGATTTTAAAAGAATAGCGCCGTCCTTTTCATAAGCCAGGCCCTTGTCTAAAAGGTAAGACACAGCCGCCTGAACCTTACCAGCCTCATGGAGACTGCGCTCGGAGTACCAAACGTCAAACTCCACACCATAAAGGGACATAACCCTCTTAATGGCGTCTAACTTTTCTGTTAATGCGTAATCACAGAGAACTTCTTCCCGCTCAGACGCAGGCTTGTCCAACAGACCTTTGCCATTGTCGTCTATATAATTCTGGGCGGTAGCCGTTATGTCTTCACCATGGTAGCCGTCCTCTGGAAAGGGGGCGTCTATCCCTAAAAGCTGCTGGAATCTGGCGTCTAGGGATTTACCCAGCATAATTATCTGGTTGCCGGCGTCGTTAATATAAAATTCCTTAGATACATTGTAACCAGCCGCCTGTAAAAGATTAGCCAAGGAATCGCCGATAGCGCCGCCTCTGGCATTGCCCATATGCAAAAGACCGGTAGGGTTGGCGCTGACAAACTCAACCTGAACTTTTTGGCCTTGACCTATGTTCACTTGACCATAAGCGTCCCCCATTTTATGTATAGTGGCGGGAACGTCGTAAAGCCATTGGTTGTTGAGGAAAAAATTGATAAAGCCGGCCCCCGCCACCTCTGTTTTGGCGATATAGGAACCGGTGATGTCTAAATTGGCCAATATGCTTTCGGCTATTTTTCGCGGCGCCATTTTGGCTTCCTTGGCCATAACCAGGGCCAAGTTGGCGGCAAAATCCCCGTGGTCTTTTTCCCGAGGTTTTTCGATAATAAACTGAGGGACATTATCAAAGGATAACTGCCCCTTCTGTTTTGCCAAGGCAAGGGCCTTTACTAGACGCTGAGCGATATCTTCTTTAATAGTTTCGATGAATCTCATGAATCCTCCGCTGTATCTTTGTTTTCCACGCTGAAAAACTCGCCCCGGTACTGGAACAAAAATTTAGTTCCCTCAAGACAAGGCAAGTTTTTATTTATTATATCATAAACTACAGGAAAGCACAAAGAAATTCTTACTATTTTTACAGATTTTTTTACAATTCACCAAGATTTTTCCTGGTTTTCCGCCCCAACCATAAAACAGGGGCCATAAATCAATATTCATTCCTGACAAAACATTGACAACTACCTATATTTTATATAAAATAGTAAAGATAATTCACTTTTATAAAAAATTTGGAGAAATTATACCATGAAAAAAGTTTTGCCCTTTTCCCACGACTTTTTAGAAGCCATGTTGGAAAAATATCCCACCCCTTTTTATGTATACGATGAACGGGCTATTAGAGAAAACGCCCGTAATTTTTTTGAAGCCTTTCAGGAGTTCCCGGCTTTTCAGGAATTTTTTGCCGTAAAAGCCACGCCAAACCCTGAAATCATGAAGCTATTTTTGGAGGAGGGCTGCGGCGTGGACTGTAGCTCCCTGGCGGAGCTTTGCCTGGCTGAAAGGGTAGGCTTTAAAAAAGAAAATATCTTCCTCACCTCCAACGACACTCCAGCGGTGGAGTTTCAAAAGGCAAACGACCTAGGAGCTATTATCAATCTAGATGACATCAGCCACATAGATTTTCTCGAAAAATATGTGGGTATACCGGAAAAAATCTGCTGCCGGTATAACCCCGGTCCTCTGCGTACCGGTAATTCTATTATCGGCAATCCGGTAGAGGCCAAGTACGGCTTCACCAGAGAGCAAATTTTCGCGGGTTTTGAAAAATTGCGGAAAAAAGGCGTAAAAAAATTCGCCATTCATACCATGGTTGCCTCCAATGAATTAAATATCGACTACTTTTTTGAAACAGCACGGATGATGTTTGAATTAGCCGGAGAAATTAAGGCAAAGCTGGATATTGACCTCAATACCATCAATCTTGGGGGCGGCTTGGGCATACCCTACTATCCTGATGAAAAATCAATCGACCTCAACACCTTGGCTAAGGGCGTTATGGAGCTTTACCAGGAACAAATATTGGATCAGGGGTTATACCCCTCTAAGCTGGCCTTTGAAAGCGGCCGTATGATGACGGGCCCCTATGGCTACCTAGTAACCAAGATGATTCATAAAAAACAAATCTACAAGGACTACGCCTGTTTAGACGCTTGTATGGCTGATTTAATGCGTCCAGCCCTATACGGCGCTTACCACCATATTACCGTAATAGGCAAGGAAAACGAACCAAGGTCCTTTAAATACGATGTAGTAGGCTCTCTGTGCGAAAATAACGATAAATTCGCTATAGACCGCTATTTACCGGAATTGGAAACCGGCGATATTCTGGTCTTCCATGATGTAGGCGCTCACGGTCACGCCATGGGCTTTAACTATAACGGCAAACTGCGCCCAGCGGAAATTCTCTGGCAAGGGGGCAAGGAAAGCAAGGTCATACGCCGAGCGGAAACCCTAGATGACTATTTTGCCACATTAACCGGCTTCTAAAGCGCTTATTTAATAACCCAGAAGGCGTATAGTACCCCCGGTACTTTGCGCATATAGGTAGCAATGCCATAAATATAATACTTTTGCTTGGGGCAGGATAATCTAACTAAGGCTGTAATATTTCAGCCCTAAACAACTACTCTCCCCTATTTTAAGGCCGGTAAAGAGTGAAAAAAATAAAGCCCAAGCTGGGAAATTGCTTAAATCCCTGGAAAAGATAAAATTATTACAAAGGTTGTAAAATTTTATGCTTATTCCCCAAATACCTTTTAATTTACTATGAATTATGATATAAAAATGATGTAAGGAGGCAGATGCTGATGTTAGAACTAAAAAATATCTGCTGGCAAGTTAATGACAGCCAGGGACAAACAGACATTATTGACGATATTTCTCTTACCCTGGAAGATAATAAATTATATGTGGTCACGGGGCCAAACGGCGGCGGCAAAAGCACTCTAGCGAAGCTTATGATGGGTATTTTAACGCCAACCTCCGGCCAAATCCTCTTTAATGGCCAGGATATAACTAATATGTCCATTACGGAAAGGGCGAAATTGCAAATTGGCTATGCTTTTCAAGCTCCGCCCGTTTTTAAGGGTATAAAAGTCTCAGAGCTTTTGACCTTAGCCGCCGGGGATAAGAAAATAAATCCCCTACAAATTTTGTTTGACGTGGGACTTTGCGCCGGAGAATACATCAACCGGGAAATGGATTCCGGTCTTTCCGGCGGAGAATTAAAACGCATAGAAATAGCCACAATTTTAGCTAGAGATTTAAGGCTGGCTATCTTTGACGAGCCGGAAGCTGGCATTGACCTTTGGAGCTTCCAACGCTTGGCCGAAACTTTCGGCACAATGCATAAAAATAATGATATGACCTTACTCATTATATCTCATCAGGAACGTATTATGGAATTAGCTGATGAAATCATTGTGATTGAAAACGGTAAGGTTAAGGAAGTTACCGATAAACAATCATTCCTGGCAGGTATAACCAAGGACGCAGATTGCGCTTGCGGCGAAATTTGCTTCCCTAAAGGAGGTGCTAAATAATGCTGGATATTATAGATAAAGGTCTTTTACAGGCTGTGGCTGATCTACAGGATATCCCGGTAGGCGCCTATAATATTAGAAAAAATGGCGAGAGCGCCGGACGGCGTTCCACCCCAAATATTGAAATTGTCAGCAAAACGGACAAGCCTGGCATAGATATAAACGTCGCTCCCTATACTCAGGGAGAACAAGTGCATATCCCCGTAATACTGAGCGCCGAAGGTATGCATGATGTGGTATACAACACCTTTAATATTGGCGTTAACGCTGATGTGGTTATTATAGCCGGCTGTGGTATTCACAATGACTGCGGTACCGAGGCTGGACATAATGGCATACATGAATTCTTTATCGGCCGGGGCGCCAAGGTTAAATACATAGAAAAACACTATGGTGAAGGAAGCGGCAATGGTAAGCGGGTTTTAAACCCCACAACTAAGCTGCATATTGAAGAGGACGCCCAAGTTGAACTAGAAATGGTGCAAATTAGCGGTGTAGATGACACTATACGCGACACCCAGGTAGAGTTGGCGGACGGCGCTCGGCTCATAGTGACTGAACGCCTGATGACAGAGGGTGAGCAAAAGGCAGATTCCATTATTGACGTTGACCTTTTAGGCGCCGATTCTAGCGCCAGAATCATGTCGCGCTCAGTAGCTAAAGACAATTCCCACCAACAATTCCATATGAATCTTATTGGCAGAAACAGCTGCCGTGGCCATATTCAATGCGATTCCATTATTATGGACGAAGCTATTGTTCAGTCCATTCCGCAAATTTCCGCCCACCACAGCGATGCTCAATTGATCCATGAGGCAGCGATTGGCAAAATTGCCGGCAGCCAACTTTTGAAGCTAATGTCCCTAGGCCTTACAGAGGAAGAAGCGGAAGACACAATTTTACAAGGCTTCTTAAAATAAGCCAATCCCATTAAGAACTAGAGTGTTAAACGTCTTAACTTAAAAAAACAGAACGGACAATCATTTGATTGTCCGTTTTCTTTTAATTTTTAGCAACTTACATCTTTTTTAACTATAAATGCGGTTAAAACTGTATAAATTTTCTTTATTTGCCTATACTAAGAAAAAAGTTTAGGAGGATTTTCCATGCAGAAAAACAAAATTTTTAATTTATTGTTGACCCTGGTTTTTGCCCTTTGCCTAGTGACCCTTGGGGCCTGCGGTAACGATGATAAAAACGGCACTCAGGACCCGACTACCGAACAACAAGGGGACAACACGGCACCAAACACCACCAGTGACACCAGTGATTCCACACCTGATAGCACCAACAATGTTAATAACGAAGTTAATATCACAGTAACCTCTCCAGAGGAAGACGCTGAAATTAGCGGCGGGAAGGTCACTGTAAGCGGTACAGCCCAAGAAAGTGTGACAGAAATAAAAATCGCTATGCTTTTAGATGACGAAACCGTAATTGGCGAAGGCAAAGCTCTGGTTGCCGATGTGAGCCACGAATTTACCACTGATATCAACTATACTATTCCCGACGACAAAGCAAATGATGATAGCGTGGATTGCAAAATTAAACTCACTTGCTTTGATGAAAACAACAAAGAACTAAAACAAGAAACTGTACATGTAAACATTAAACCTTGAGGTAAATAAATATCTTAGATTAACACCAAGACTGCGGCTATTGCCGCAGTCTTTATTTTTTAAAGCAGCCAAGAAAGCGTCAACCAAGGGCAAGAATTCTTGCTAAATATACCTT
>DXZC01000128.1 GCA_019415505.1 Peptococcaceae bacterium
CCCCAGCAAGGTCTTAACAGGGGGAAACACCAGGGGAACCAGCCGAAAAAGGGAAAAATCGGGAAAAATGGCACGCAGGAACAACACATATATAGTCACCTCACTTTGTAGGTTATTTATTTGTCAGGTAGATGTTTTACATCTTATATAATATATGCGGGCAAGTTGGTTTTGTCCCTGATTACCTTTAGTACGGATATGCCTTGCGCCATTGGCAGCCTAACTAAATTGGCTCCAACCACCTTTAGTATTGGGCTGCGAGCTAAAAGTCCTGTAAAATACCGGGCTAATATCTCTATAACCCCTTGTGTTTAAAGTGTTTTCAGCATATAATAAACCAGGGAGGATTATCTACTATGGAAGAACGCTTACAAAAGTTACTGGCTGGGGCGGGGATTGCTTCCCGGCGCAAAGCCGAGGATATTATCAGTTCCGGCCGGGTTAAAGTAAACGGCAAGGTGGTAACTGAATTAGGCTCCAAGGCCGACCTGGGTAAGGATAAAATAGAGGTGGACGGCAAGGCCGTCCAGCGGAAGGAGCGCAAGGTATATGTGCTGCTCAATAAGCCCAAGGGTTATTTGTGTACGGTAACTGACACCCACGATCGTCCCACGGTTTTAGATTTGCTGCCCGACTGGGGTTTGCGTCTTTACCCGGTGGGGCGTTTAGATATGGATACTTCCGGCTTGATTATCCTGACTAACGACGGGAAGATGACCAACGCCATCTTGCACCCTTCAAGAGTAATAAATAAGGTGTATAGGGTTGAAGTTAAGGGCATACCCAGCGAGGAAAAACTTAACCTACTCCGCAAAGGCCTGGAACTGCCGGAAGAAACCTTTGCCCCGGCCAAAATCCGCCTGTTGAGCAAGCAGGGACGGAACAGTGTTTGGGAAGTAATAATTCACGAAGGTAAAAAGCGGCAAATTCGCCGTATGTTTAAAGAGATTAAATGCCCTGTCCTCGATTTAGAGCGCACGAATATAGATTTTCTCAGCACCAAGGGCTTAAAAGAAGGGGAGTGGCGTTTCCTGAAAAAGGAGGAACTGCGCCGACTTTTAAGCGATGTAAAAGAAAAAAAAGAACCGCCAGTTAAGGAACGAGTTTTAACTCCCCAAAAGCTTAAAAAATCCGCCAGGCATAAGCCCTGGCCATCTTAATTAGCCAGGTTATAGTCTTGAGGAGGAGATAATATGAAGATTGTGCGTTTTTCCACCTGGAAACAACAGCAAAGGACGCGTTACGGTCTTTTGGAAGATGGTATAGTTTACCCCTTAGCCGGTAATTTAATGGATAAGCCCATTCGCCAGGGGTTGCGCTATCCCTTAAAAAGCGTGCATCTCCTTTGCCCGGTAGAAGCTTCTAAGGCCATTTGCCTGGGGCTTAATTACCGGGATCACGCCCGGGAAATGGGTATTGAGGCCCCAGACAGCCCGGTTTTTTTTATGAAGCCCTCTTCCTCGGTTATTGGCTCTGGCGACGCTATAATTTACCCCAGGGAATTAGTTACCCAGTTGGACTTTGAGGGTGAGTTGGCTGTGGTTATCGGCCGCACAACCAGGTATGTCTCCGATGAGGAGGCGCCCAATTATATTTTAGGCTATACTATCGCCAATGACGTTACAGCCCGCAATCTCCAGCCTAAACAGGGGCAATGGACTATCGCTAAATCCTTTGATACCTTTTTACCGGTGGGTCCCTGGATAGAAACGGATATAGACCCCACTAACTTAAATATAGAAACCAAGGTTAACGGCATTGTTAAGCAGCAATCCAATACCAGGGAAATGCTCTTTTCCATTCCCCATATTGTCAGCTTTCTCAGCAAGGTTATGACCTTGAATCCTGGGGATCTGATAATCACAGGCACCCCTTCGGGTGTAGGTTCCTTGACCATTGGCGACGTGGTGCGCGTCTCCATTGAGGGGTTGGGTTATCTGGAAAATACCGTTCAAGCGGAGGAAATATAATGGCCAAAAATACGGTAGCTGTTATTGGGGGCGGTCCCGGCGGTATGATGGCGGCCTGGGCTGCGGCGGACAGCGGCGCCCCTGTAATCTTATGGGAAAAGAACCGCCGTTTAGGTAGGAAAATGTTGATTTCCGGCAAGGGCCGCTGTAATGTAACCAATAATTGTTCTGTCAGCGAGCTAGTCAAGGCTATGGTGGGCAACGGCAAGTTTTTGTACGGCGCCTTCAGTGATTTTTCGCCGGCGGACACCATGAACTGGTTGACCCAAGGGGGCGTGGAACTGAAAACAGAGCGGGGCAACCGGGTTTTCCCCGTTTCCGACCAAGCCTCCAGCATTGTCGACTCCATGGCTCAACGCCTCCAGGATGTTGGCGTTAAGGTGGAATTAGGCGTTGACGTTGAAAAACTTAGTATAGAAAATGATTCCGTAACCGGAGTGGTTATAAAAGGCCGTACCATACCTGTTGGCGCTGTAGTAGTTGCCACCGGGGGCTTATCCTACCCAGCAACGGGCTGTACCGGCGCTGGCTATGAACTGGCAGCCCAAGCCGGACATAGCATAAAACCCCTCTATCCCGCCTTGGTGCCCTTGGTGGTGCGGGAAAAATATGTCCAGGATTTGGAAGGATTAAGCCTGCGTAACGCCGAAATAATATTAAAGCATGGCTCTAAAGTTTTAGGCCGGGAATTTGGGGAAATGGTTTTTACCGATTTTGGCGTCTCCGGTCCGGTTATTTTAACTCTCAGCCACTTGGCGGGTAAGCACTTTTTGTCCCAGCCCCAAGAGCCTTTGGAGTTGAGGATAAATCTCAAACCAGCTTTAACCTCAGAACAGTTAGACCAGCGTTTGCTGCGTGATTTTGACACTTACCCCAAGCGTAATTACAGCACCCTTTTACAGGGGTTGTTACCTAAGAAGTTAATTCCTGTTTTTGTCACCCTCTCCGGTATTGATCCTTGGAAGCAGGGGCATCAGCTCAATCGGGCGGATAGAAAAATAATCTTGCGGCTCCTGCGGGAATTTCCCTTTACCGTTACAGGCTGTAGGCCCCTATCTGAGGCTATTGTTACAGCTGGTGGCGTCAATATCAAGGAAATAGATCCTAAAACCATGGCGTCCCGAAAAACCCAGGGCCTGTATTTTGCCGGCGAAGTGATGGACGTTCACGGTTTAACCGGGGGCTTTAACATTCAGGCCGCCCTGGCCAGCGGATACCGCTGTGGTCGAGCGGCGGCAAGACAGCTTATATAAGAGGATAATATGAAACTGCAAGAAGCGAGAATACAAGTTAAAGAGACGGCCCTAAGCCTTTTGCGTTCCGGTTTGGTAGCTCGGAGCTGGGGGAATATTAGCTGCCGCCTCAATGACCACCAATTTGTTATCACCCCCAGCGGCCGTTCATATCAGGATTTACGGCCTGAGGAAATAGTTATAGTAAATATAAGTGATGAAAAACATTGGGGTGGCACTTTGCCCTCAGTGGAGAAGGGACTGCATTTGGATATCTATAAAATGCGGCCGGAGGTCAACGCTATAGTCCACACCCACCAAACCGAAGCCTCTGCTTTAAGCGCTATGGAAGCTGGACTGCCAGCTAAGTATGACGCCGCTTTTGGCGGCTCTGTGCGCTGCGGCGCTTACGGTTTCCCCGGTAGCGAGGAATTGCGCCAAAATATTAAAGCGGAATTTTTAAACGGCGCCGGTAATGCCGTGCTTATGTCCCATCATGGGGCTGTTTGCTGCGGCAGCGATTTAGGGGAGGCTTTCCGCTGCGCCTTTATTCTGGAGCGCACCTGCGAGCAATATTTTTTTGCCGCCTGTAAACGTACTTATGGGGCGCAATGGTATCCTAGCATGTTTGTTTATGAAAAGCTTTTCCAAGAAAAGGGGCGGGAATTCCCCAGCGTTATTCCCTATTTAGGTAACGCGGATGTGGTGGATAACGAAACTCAGATTTATGGGGAAATAGAAGGGGGCTCCTTTAGCCTTAGCGAGGATCCGGATTTAACTGAACAGGTATTTAAGGCCATTTTAGCCGCTCGGCCTGATATTCGCCATATCCGCCAGCTTGTGACCCCGGAAGTTTTAACTTATTCCGCCTTGGGTGAGAATATGCCCACCTATATTGATGATTTTGCCCAGATAAATGGCGCTGAAATGCTTCGCGCAGCAGTTGAGCCTGAGGCTATTGTGGCTGCCCTGGGCCAAAACCACGGCGTTCTCTTGGCTAACGGCGGCGCCCTCTGTTGCGGCGCGACTGAGGCCGATACCGCGGCCCTGGCTTTAGTGGCAGAAAAAAATGCCCACGCTGCCCTTATACCAACCTTTTTCCCAGGTAAGGAGGCCCAAGCCGTACCCTTAGCTGACTGTGAAAAAATGCGGCAGTTCTATTTAAACAGCTACTCCCAACGCTACTAATACTGTCGCTATTTTGCCTATGCTCAATTGGCCGCAGTATTAATCTGTAAAATCAAGAGCGAGTTTGCGGCTTTTCCGCTGCCCTCCTTTGCCGTGTTTTTTGCTTGTTTTTAATGGGGAAGGGGGAGAAAAAACCTAGCTCACAGTTTAGAGAAGATTGGTCGCGGATTTTGAAGTACAAGCTTTAGCCCCTTTTCGGAGTTAGTTACACCTATTTAGGGGCCGGTACTGAAAAACCAGAGTAAGAGCGTAACACCCTAAGGCAGTCAGTCCCCACATACCCATTTAGATAGAAAACGAAAGAGCCAACGATGAGGTGGGGTAACGAAGTATTTATTAAGCGGTCAGAGCAAGTTTCTGACCGCTTATGTATTATCGCAGAGGTGTGAAGTATTTATATAATCGTGGATTATCAGATAATAAATGTGAGGCATGACTATGAAATTTGTTAAAAATTTTTGGGGCCTAATTCCAATCATTATTTTCTTGTTACTAAAAATTGTTTTACTTATAATCGAAAAGTCATTAAATTTAGTTTTAAGAGATACCCCTGCTGGCATTTTATCGTGGTTTCTGGTCCTATCCGTTTTAGTATTGTTGATTTATGTAATTCTAAAAATTTTCTCTTTGAACTTTATTAAAAAGTTTAAATTTGCCCCAATTATAAAGAACATGACAATTTTTCTTTATTGTCTCGTCGCTTTAGCGGTAATTGGTATTACAATGTTTATCAGCGCTTTTACCTACTGTTCCGAGGAGGTAGTGGTAGAAAATGGGGTGAAAATGGTCGCTCGTGACACCTCATATTTAGATTTCAGTATGGAGTATTACCAATACGAAAACGCGCTGTTCCGAGGGGAGCAACTATTAAAAGAAATCCGTAATACAACTTATTGGATTTATGATTCTCATGGGGAGCTAATAGAAACAGGTACATACAAATAATTTATAAACATAATCCCACCCCTGAATTTCTCTGGGGCTGCCCTGACGTTTAATAATAGGTTACATACTATCGGTCAGTAAAACCAGGAAAATGGGTGCGGACTTTTTAGAGCCTGCACCCATTTTTAAAACCTTGGTTACGTAACCTCGACGATTAGTCCGGCGTATGTTTTGCCGCCCTCTGCCCCTAGACTGGTACGGGTCTAAGACCGCTGACAACTGCTCAGCCTTCCCTGATAGCCTTACTAGGTGAGCTAGGCTTTAGTTTTCTACTTGAATTAACCCATAAGCGCCTTTAACCACTTAATGCTCCAACATTGGTTCCAGATATTTTTGTATAAAATCTACCCGGTCAAAAATTGTGGGTTTAAAATAGGCTGTTACCGCTATCACCATATTTTTAGCGGGATTTACATATATAACGT
>DXZC01000129.1:0-786 GCA_019415505.1 Peptococcaceae bacterium
AAATAATACAATATCAAGTGACTCATTAGAGTATAGCAAAGGAAAGCTCCGCGCTGGCGGCAGTTTTACCGTTGACCACAGCTTGGGCCTTACCAAAACCAACAACGCCGCGAAACTTCTCTAAAGTGCAGGTCAATTCCAGTATATCCCCCGGCCTAACCTGGGCCTTGAAGCGGGAGTTTTTAATACCGCCCAAGAGGGCAATTTTACCCTGAAACTCCTCCTTGGTTAACAAAGCTACAGCGCCAACCTGGGCCAGGGCCTCAATAATCAAAACCCCCGGCATTACATGGTGGCTGGGGAAATGACCGCAAAAAAACGGCTCGTTAGCTGAAACACATTTTATACCCTTAGCCCATTTGCCCGACTCGCCGTCAATAATTTTGTCAACCAATAAAAAGGGATAGCGGTGGGGCAATATTTCCTGTATTTCATTGGAATTTAGTTCCATTTTAAACCTCCTCGAATCGTTTAAATACCAGGGTAGCGTTATGCCCCCCAAAGCCTAGAGAGTTGGATAAGGCATAATCTACCTTTACCTTTCTAGCCTGGTTAGGTACTATATCCAAG
Source organism: Peptococcaceae bacterium (assembly GCA_019415505.1). Taxonomy (GTDB): domain Bacteria; phylum Bacillota; class Dehalobacteriia; order UBA7702; family UBA7702; genus Cryptoclostridium. The sequence goes on from DXZC01000129.1 coordinate 571, forward strand.
TCGCATTCCGGATCTGGTACCTGGTAATTTATGGTGGGCGGAATAATACCGTCTTTTAAGGCCATTACCGTAAAGATAGCTTCCACGCCGCCGGAAGCGCCGAGGAGATGCCCGGTCATGGACTTAGTTGAGCTCACCATTAGATTTTCAGCCTGTTCCTGGAATACTGATTTTATGGCTAAAGTTTCCCCCTTATCATTTAATGGCGTGGCGGGT
>DXZC01000129.1:796-2329 GCA_019415505.1 Peptococcaceae bacterium
GTTCCGTGAGCATTAATATAACCCACAGAGGCAGCCGGAACACCGGCGTCAGCCAAGGCCTGAGCCATACAGCTAGCGGCGCCACTGCCGTCAGGCAAGGGAGCTGTCATGTGATAAGCGTCACAGGTGGCGCCATAACCAACTATTTCTCCCAGAATCAAGGCGTTTCTAGCCTTAGCGTGTTGGTATTCTTCTAACAGCAATATACCGGCTCCCTCCCCCATAACAAAGCCCTGCCGCTCCCGGTCGAAGGGAATTGAAGCCCGATTGGGGTCGGAACTTTCCGACAAAGCCCGCATTGCCGTAAAGCCACCTATGCCCAAAGGCGTTATACAGCTTTCAGCCCCGCCGCACACCATAATATCGGCGTAGCCGTCACGTATTTGCCGAAAGCTGTCGCCAATGGCGTTAGTGCTACCGGCGCAGGCAGTTACCACACAGCTACACATACCCTTAAAGCCTAAGTCAATAGCTGTCATACCGGCCGCCATGTTAGCTATAGTTGTGGGTATAAAAAAGGGCGACACCCGGTCAAAACCCTTAGATAATCCCCTGCTATGCTCGGCTTCAATGATATCGAGTCCGCCGATACCGGAAGATAGGATAACGCCACAGCGGTGCGGATTTTCACCTGCCAATGTCAAGCCGCTTTGGTTAAAGGCCTCTCTAGCAGCGGCCATAGCCAGTTGGGTAAAGCGGCCCAGCTTACGGCTTTCCTTTTTGCCAAACAAGGCTTCCGGACAGAAATCCTGGACCTCGCCGGCTAAGGTTACGGACCGTCCCTCAGTATTATAGCGACTAATCGGCCTGATGCCACAAAGCCCCTTTACCGCGTTATGCCACATTGTGGCGGTGTTATTACCTAAGGGGGAAATACCACCCAAACCTGTTATTACCACCCTGCGTTTCATTACTTACCTCCTTACATCGCCATACCGCCGTCTATACAAAGAACCTGGCCCGTAATATAGCCAGCGTCGTCTCCCGCTAAAAAGGAAACAGCCTTGGCCACATCTTCAGGGGAGCCAAACCTTCCTAAGGGTATGGCGCCTTGCATCTTCTCCTTCACCTCAGAAGTCAAGGAGTCGGTCATTGCGGTAGTGATAAAACCGGGAGCAATGGCGTTGACCGTGATATTGCGACTGGCAAACTCCTTAGCCAAGGATTTTGTCAGGCCGATAATACCGGCTTTAGCGGCGGCATAGTTGGCCTGACCCCCATTGCCCATTAACCCTACTACGCTGCTAATATTTATTATCCGGCCCCATCTGCCCTTCAGCATTGGCTTTAAAGCCGCCTTAGCGCAATAAAAGGCCCCGTTTAAATTGGTATTTATAACCTGACAAAAATCATCTTCCGTCATGCGCAGAACGAGATTATCCCGGGTAATACCGGCGTTATTTACTAAAATATCCACCTTACCCAATTCCTGGGCAGCCTTTTCCAGCAGGGCTTGACAAGACTCAAAGCAGGCGATATCGCCGTCCAAGGCTATTGAGTCAACTCCCAGATTTGAACAAGCGGCGGCAACCT
>DXZC01000129.1:2339-5667 GCA_019415505.1 Peptococcaceae bacterium
CCTGGCTTCCTGCCGCGGCATTGGCCGCCCCAAAATAATTTACCGCCACATTAATGCCTTGCGCCGCCAATTCCAGACAAATCGCCTTTCCTATGCCTTGGCTACCGCCAGTGACTAATGCTGTTTTACTCATTTTACTTAACCTTCATTTCCTGTCTCAATTTTTCTAAGGACTGACAATCCGTTACAGAATAAGTCTTTAGTCCTGGCTGAGTCTTTTTAATAAAACCGCTGAGAACTTTACTTGGCCCTATTTCCACAATCGCGTCAAGGTCCATGGCGGCGAGGGCTTGGATAATCTCCGTAAAGCGCACAGGCTCTTTTACCTGCGCGGTTAACAGTTGCGCTATACTTTCACCCTCTGCCAGGCTTTTACCTGTAACATTAAAATAAACGGGAATCTGCAATTCACCAAATGATACTGGGGCTAATTTTTCCGCCATTTTAGCGGCGGCAGGCGCCATAATAGGGGTATGAAAAGGCCCGCTCACAGCCAGGGGCACGCAACGTCTGGCTCCCTGGGCCAAAATAAGCTCTACAGCCTTATCCACAGCCGCCGTCTCACCGCCAATCACCGTTTGCTCCGGAGAATTATAATTAGCTATAGCCACTACCCCTAAGGGAGACGCTTGGTTACAGCATTCCTTAATCTGCTCAATCTCGCCTTTAAGAACTGCCACCATTTTACTGTCTCTACCTTGGGCAGCCTCCGCCATAACCTTGCCCCGGTATGTAACAATATCCATTGCCGTGGCGGCGCTGAATGCTCCCGCAGCGTACAAGGCAGCGTATTCCCCCAAACTCAGTCCAGCGGCAGCTTGGGGGTAAAAACCGAAATGCCCCAGGGTTGCCGTTAGGGCTATGCCAAAGGCCAAAAGCGCCTTTTGGGTATTTTCAGTTTGCGATAATTCCTCCATAGTGGCTGTAAAACAAAGGTTTTTTATAGTATTGCCGGGGTCTAGGCTATCCATAGCCTGGCGAAAGGCGGGGTACTCAGCGTATAAATCCTGCCCCATAGCAGGACGTTGACTACCCTGACCAGCGTAAACAAAAGCCAGCTTCATTCCGCTTCCCCCTTTAACTCCAGCTCCACCTTTAATTCCTGCCAGCGATGCCGGCCCTGACTGTCAATATCCGCAAAAACCTGGGCTATTGTTTTAATTGACTTTAATTGGCCAGCTACTTGGCCAGCCATGAGAGAACCATGCCTGACGTCGCCTTCGACAACAGCCTTATTTAAGCTGTGGAGGGTAAATTTTTCCAGCTCTTCCTTTGACGCGCCGGCAGCTTCCTGCCGCAAATACTCACGAGCCAGGGCATTTTTTAAGATTCTTACCGGCACCCCGGTCACTCTGCCAGTAACCACGGTATCTATATCCTTGGCTTTAAGCAAGGCTGCTTTATAGTTTGCATGGATAGGACATTCCTCGGTAGCTAGCAGGCAGGTACCCAACTGAGCGCCAACAGCGCCTAAGGACAGGGCGCTTAAAAACTGGGCCCCGCTGGCTATCCCCCCGGCAGCTATAACGGGTATGGCCACAGCTTGGGCCACTTGGTAGACTAAGGTCATGGTGGTCAGCTCCCCCACATGACCGCCGCTTTCCGTGCCCTCGGCAATCACAGCGTCAGCGCCGTATTTCTCCACTCTTTTGGCCAGGGCCACGCTGGGGATAACCGGGAAAACCTTACTTCCCGCCTCCTGCCACATGGCTATATAAGGGGCGGGATTCCCGGCCCCAGTGGTTATTACCGGCACTTTTTCCTCAGCCGCCACAGTCGCCATAGCCTTGGCCTCGGGGGGCATTAACATGATATTAACCCCAAAGGGCTGGGCGGTTTTTTGGCGGCAGACCTGGATTTCCCGGCGCAGGGTTGCCGCATCCATACCGCCGGCAGCTATTATCCCTAAACCGCCGCTGTTGGAAGCGGCGGCCGCAAAGGAGCCGTCGCTGATTCGGGCCATAGCCCCCTGGATAAAAGGGTATTTAATACCCAACATTTTATTTAATAGCATAAAAAACTCTCCTTGCCACTAAAATTACACTGATATTACCACTGAAACAACACGCCGCCCCAGGACAAGCCAGCGCCAAAGCCGACGCATAGTATCTTCATACCGCGTTGGAGCAGCCCCCGGCTATTCATTTCATCTAGAGCCAGGGGTATACTGGCTGAGGAGGTATTACCGTATTCCTGTAAGTTCACGAAAAACTTTTGGGGCGGGGCTTGCAATTTTTTATAGACATGGGATATTATACGCTCATTAGCTTGGTGACAAACAACGTAATCCACCTGGTCTAAGGTGATTTTACCTTGCTGCAAAAGTTCATTAATACATTTAGGCACAATATCCACGGCAAAGCGGAACACCTCTTTACCCGCCATAGTAACGGCGGGTTTAAGGCCGTTTTTGATACCCTGAACGCCGCTACAGCGTATCACCTCGGTATCGCAAGCCGCGCCCGCGGCAAAGACAAAGGGGGTATCTTCCTTCAGCCGCACCACCACAGCGCCAGCGCCATCGCCAAACAGTACCGCAGTAGAGCGGTCTGTAAAATCCAACACCTGGGAAATAATTTCACTACCTACCAACAATCCGCATTTACCGGGATTCTGCATAAGCAGGCCATAAACTACCGAAAGGCCATAAAGAAAGCCGGCGCAAGCGCCGTTGATATCTAGAGCAATGATATCCTGAGGTAAGGATAGCGCCCCCTGTAAGGTACAGGCCATGGTGGGAGTCATAGTATCAGGGGTAAAGGTGGAAAATACGCAAACGCCAATTTCCTCCTTGCTTATTCCGGCGGCGGCCAGAGCTTTTTCCGATGCCGCGGCAGCCATCTCCACGTTGGTTTCTGCAACAGCGTAATGACGGCTACGGATACCGGTACGGCTGGCAATCCAAGCGTCGTTAGTGTCCATTATTTTACTTAAATCATCGTTTGTCACTCTTTTGGGGGGAGCATAGCTCCCAGTGCCCAACACTTCTATTCCCAGCATCACTCATAACCTCCCAAAGCGCAAATTTTTCGGTACTTAGCGTAACGGTGTTCTTTTATTGCCGTTTTTTTCTGGACAGACAAAGAGAAAAGCGCCTTTGCCAAGGCCCAGTCCACGCTGTCAAAAACTGCCTGAGAATCCACTGAAACGCCGCCGGGAGGTTCCCCAATAATCTCATCAGCTATGCCAAATTTATATAAATCAGCAGCGGTCAGTTTCATCATCTCCGCCGCTTCCGCCTTTTTATTAACATCATGCCAGAGAATCGTGGCAAAGCCCTCCGGAGAAATAACGGAATAAACAGCGTTTTCCAACATTAATATAACAT
>DXZC01000013.1:0-13887 GCA_019415505.1 Peptococcaceae bacterium
CTGCTCTGGGCAGCATTATGGAGGAAAACAAGTTGAAAAAGGGAATTGTTACCGGCATACTAAAACGCTATTTTATAGACGCTTTGGGCGCTATGGCTTTGGGCCTTTTCGCCTCTCTCATAATTGGTCTTATTTTATCTCAGCTCAGCGCCATACCTGGCCTGAGCTTTTTAGGCAAATTTGCCGAGGTCCTCTCCGCTACCTCCCCGGTGGTGGGTGGCGCAATTGGGGCCGCGGTGGCCTGGGGTTTAAAGGCTAAGCCCCTGGTTGTTTTTTCGGCTGTGGCCGCCGGGGCCTTCGGCTATTCGGTTGGTGGTCCGGTAGGCGCTTATATTGGCGGCGTTGTGGGGGCGGAATTCGGTTCGCTGGTAGCGGGACGCACTAAGTTAGATATTGTCTTGGTGCCCCTAGTGGTTATTATTTCCGGAGGTATTGTTTCCGGTTTAACCGGACCCTATATCCAGGAATTTATGGTGGGTATTGGCAATGTTATAAATACCGCTACCGAGCTTTCTCCCATTCCTATGGGAATAATTGTTGCGGTAATAGTGGGTATGTGCCTTACCGCTCCCATTAGCTCCGCCGCTATTTGCATTATGTTGGATTTAAGCGGCATTGCCGCTGGGGCCGCTGCGGTGGGCTGCTCAACCCAAATGGTGGGTTTCGCGGTTATGAGCTTCCGGGAAAACGGCTTTGGCGGTCTAATTTCTCAGGGGTTGGGCACTTCTATGCTGCAATTTGCCAATATAGTGCGGCGACCCCAAATCTGGCTGCCCACTATTTTAGCCTCCGCTATTTTAGGTCCCATCTCCACCGCGCTTTTGCAGATGACTAATACAGCCACTGGCGCAGGCATGGGCACCGCTGGCTTAGTGGGACAGTTTGGCGCTGTGGCCGCCATGAGCGGCACCGCCTCATTGACGGTTATTATCGTGGAAATTGCCCTTATGCACTTTATCCTGCCCGCTGTTTTAGTTTTAGCTATTTCCTATCCTATGCGGCAGTTAGGTTGGGTTAAACCGGCTGATATTACCCTGCAATCTTTAGATTAAAGGAGATGTAACATGGCTTCAACAACGGAATTTGTCGGCTTTATTTTAGAGCGTTTGGATTTATTAGGGGATGTAACTGCCAAAAAGATGTTTGGTGAATACGGCGTCTATTACCATGGTAAATTCTTTGGCGTCATTTGTGATAACCGTTTTCTGATAAAAATTACCGAGGGCGGTCAGGCTTATCTGGGAGACTACAATACTGATCTCCCTTACCCCGGGGGACAGCCAATGCTTTTAATTGAGGATCTCGATGATAAGGAGCATTTAAAGGAGTTGGTTGAGATAACCTGCCGGGAACTACCACTGCCCAAGCCCCGAAAAAGAAAAAAATAGCCAGCTAGACTAGAAAAACCCGCCGGATATCCGGCGGGTTTTTGCCTAAGAATACTTAAGCTATGCTCGAAACAAAAAACCACCGATCCAATTCAGAATTGAACCAGTGGTTTAAAATGGCTTTTCGTGTCTGCTATCTATTGGCTATTTCACTATGCGGCTGGTTTTTTATTATATTTAGCTTCTTAATCATTTATTGACGTAAGTATATTTCATGGGCCGGAGCTGCTATTCCTGGTCTAACCTTCCAGGCGGCTAGACGTCTCTATCATTTTGGCTAACCTTTGCAGCACCGAGTAGCTGGCGCATAAAAAATCTTTATCCCCGGTTTTGGCGTTAATATCATCGCACTCTACTTCCAGGGAAAGCTCGCCCTTAAAATCTATCTCGCCTAAGGCCCGCATGGCCTTGGGCCAGTCTATTTTACCCCGGAAGGGCAGGCGGTGGTAGTCGTATAAGCCGTCGTTATCGTGGAGGTGAGTCACCTTTAAGTGCTGTCCCACCTCTTTAATGGCTTGGGGTATATCGAGTCCGCCAATATTAGCGTGGCCAAAATCGAAACAAATGCCCATAACTTCCCTTTGGTATTTTTCATTAAAAAGGTCGCAAAGGGCTATTAGCTCCTGGGGCTGAGGGTGTACCTCTTGTAACATATTGGTGCCGTTTTCAATGGCAATGCCAACTTCCTGGTCCGCGGCGGTAGCGACAATATCATTTAAATAAGCGGCATTGCTAGCCACAGATTTATGTAAATCAAATTGTCCGTTAGCGTCAATGTAAGTGCCAATGTGTAGCACCAGCCATTTGATTTTTAGCTGGCTGCATATCTTGATAACTCGCTTAATCCTTTGCTCTGTAATATTTCTCGCAATATTACTGTTATACTCAGGAAAAACTATGGGGTTATCCATAGGCCCGTGGGCTAAGTCCATTTTAAAACCTGAATTGCCCAATAGCTCTATTATTTCATCATCCGTTATACAATCCCCAGACAAGAGATTTTGTATTTCTGGGAAGTTAAAGCTAATGTACTGGAAACCTGTTTGTTTTAATACTTGCAAAAATTGTTCTACTGATTCTGGCGTGCCGCCGGCATCCCGCACAGCTGTAGATAAAACCACCCTTTATTTCCTCCCCGCTTAAAAGCGAATTTTATTTTCCTCTGAGGCGTAATCCTCTGTTTTGGTTGAAAGACCCTTTTCCGCCAGCTTTTTATTGGTGCTGTTGCGCAGCAAGGTATAGATAATGGCGAACACCGGTACGCCTAAGACCATGCCTACAAAGCCAAAGACCGTTCCTCCCACCACAATAGCTACTACTATCCAAAGGGCGGAAATACCAATAGAAATGCCTAAAATTTTGGGACCAATTATATTGCCGTCTATTTGCTGTAAAACAATGATGAAAAGTGGGAACCACAGGGCTTTGGTGGGGTCGGCTATCAGAATAATGAAAAAGGCGGGTATTGCCCCGATAATTGGCCCAAAGAAGGGGATAATGTTGGTTACGCCAATAATTACCGATACCAGCAAGGCAAAGGGGAAATTAAACAGGCTGAGGAAAATGAAGCAGATAACGCCAATAATTAGCGAATCCAGCAGTTTGCCGCTGATAAAATTGCTAAAGGTTTTATTAGCCATATCCGTAAATTCCACCAGGGAATCGACTTTTTCCTTTTTAATGCGGGCATAAAGGAATTTTTTAGTTTGAGCAAAATACTTCTCTTTGGTGCCAATGAAGTAAATGGATACTATTATAGCTATGAAGGTATTAAGAATTATTTTGGATAGCGCTGCTGTAATGTTCATGGTGTAAGGCACAACCCAGGAGAGTAAGTCAGGTATGTTTTTCTCTATATTGTGCAGGGTTGTGTTAAGCCACTGCAGCATCTCCTCCTCCCAGCCATAGTGGATTGATATCTTGTCAACTAGGTTAATTAAGTTAGAAATATAGGAAGGAATGTTGTTGATTAGCGCCATAAGGCTTTCCACAGTTTGGGGAATAAGCATAAAGAGGAAAAGCACCACGATAACTATGGCTAAAGTGTAACCCACTGCCATGGCCAGAACCCGTTGCAGTTTTGGTTTTTCAATCTTATAAAAGAGCTTCTTTTCCGCCGCTACCACAAAGAAATTAATCAGGTAAGCTATGGCAAACCCCCAAATAAAGGGCTTGAAAACAGATATTACCCAGCCCACGCCAGAGGTAAATTCATCAAAGCGCAAGAAAATAAAGTATAGGGCAATACCGCTCAGTACTACTATTAATGTGGATATAGTTTTGCTGGTAAAGTACTTTTTCCATTCTATTCTCATGCTATCCTCCGGAATTTAGTTATGTATAACTTCAGTATACAACGGATTAAAAAAATAGTCTATCTCTAATCTTGGAATTTAAATAAATTTATGTTATAATATTTTAAATAAATTATAATGTTAGCGGGGATATAAATGGCAGATTTTACCACACACCATATTATGGGTCAGCAGACCTTGACTGCCTTAGATGAAAAAATAGCCTGTAAGATTGAAAGTCAATTAGGGGCTTTTTGCTGGGGTTTACAAGGTCCGGACCTGCTTTATTTTCATCGCGCCGTATTAATTGGCAGTAAGCTGCCAGCATACGGCCGCAGGATACACGGTGAAAAAACCAGCGATCTTTTTAACTTTTTAGCCAATGATATTATCAGCCACAGGAAATGTCTGGATTTTGATATTCTTTTAGCTTATTATTACGGTTTTTGTTGTCATTATGCCTTAGATAGTAAAATTCATCCTTATGTCTTTTCTCGCCAGTATGAAATTGAGGACGCTTTAGGGCAACCCCCTAAAGATAACAGCGCCCACTGGCGCATGGAAAGCGGTATTGACCAGGAAATTTATCCCCTGGTTTACGATGAAAGCATCAGTAATTTTAACGTGCGGGATTATTACTCCGTTACCAAGGATGAAAAACGGGCTATAGGCGGTTTCTATAGCCGTGTGCTATGGAATGTTTACGGTCTGAGGGTTCAGGCTAAAGATGTGCAAAGCTGCTTTGTGGATGGTATTTGGATTAACCAGCTATTGTACGACAGAACCGGCGCAATGAAGCCCTTTGCCGTGATGCTGCAAAGTATCTTAAAACTCAATAAGCAATTTTTGGGTCATTTTAAAAGCGCGACCCCCACTGAGGAGGATTTCCTTAATTTATCTCACCGTCCTTGGTATCACTATGGGGAGCAGCGCCAATGCACTGACAGCGTTTTAGATATTATGGCGGCGGCCAAGGAATTAGCTGTTTACCTCATTACTGTCAGCGATGAGGCCATTCACCGGGGTAACAGGCATCTGATTACGAATCTTGATTTTAGCCGCTCCTTTGTGGACGGCAAGAGAAAATAGCGAGGTAGAACTATGAAAAAAGAATTAGCGACTAATAACGCTCCAGCTGCGGTCGGGGCTTATTCCCAAGCTGTTATAGCCGGAGATTTGCTCTTTGCTTCCGGGCAAATACCTTTAGTTCCCGCCACTGGCGAAATAGTGGCTGAAGATATTGAAGCCCAGGGCAAACAGGTAATGGAAAACCTTAACGGCATCTTGCAGGCAGCTGGCCTGACCTTTGACAATGTTTTAAAAATTACCGTATACTTAACGGATATTAAGAATTTTGCTGTGTTTAATGAGATCTACGCTTCCTACTTTACTAAGCCATATCCAGCCAGGGCTGTGGTGGAAGTAAGCAATTTACCCAAAGGCGTATTGCTGGAGGCTGATTTAATCGCGGCCATGTCATAAACGGGCAAAGCTATTTTTAACTGGCGCCGTTGCCTATTACGAAAGTTTGCCGCTGGCGCGTTGTTTATGTCAACGGTAATTCACTAAAATTTTATACCTAAATTATTTAAAAATTTAGTGTTGAAACTCCTCCTGTCTCATATATTAAAAGAGAAGGAGGGGTTTTTCTATGGCTAAAAAGGTAGTCCCCCTGATACTAGCAGGGGGAAAAGGTTCCAGATTTTGGCCCCTGAGCAGGGATAAACATCCAAAACAATTTCTGCGTCTAGGCGGCGGCCAATGTCTTTTGGAACGTACCTATGAGCGGATAAAATATTTAGGCGGCGATATTTCGCCCTATATTGTGGCCGCTGAGGAGCAGTTGCCTCTGGTACTATCCCACTGCGGGGAGGAAATATCAAAGGACAAGGTTATAACTGAGCCCTTGCCCCGCAACACCGCTGCTGCAGTGTACTGGTCTGCTCTAAAAATTCGCCATGAGTTAGGCGACGTTATATTAACGGTATTCCCGGCTGATCATCAAATCAGCGATAGTGAAAAATTTCAGGAAACCATGTCTGCGGCTGTGCAGGTTTGTGAAAAAACCAGCTCTATTGTGGTAATTGGGGTTAAACCCCGCTATATAGCCACCGGCTTTGGCTATGTGGAACGGGGCAAAAGTATACATGAGGATGACCTGCACTATTATAAGGTACGCCGCTTTGTGGAAAAGCCCCACCGGGAAAAAGCCCGCCGCTACTTAAAGAAAGGTACATATTATTGGAACAGCGGTATTTTTATCCTGCCTTTGCCTGAGATTTTGGCCCAGTACGAGGCTAATTTGCCGGAATTTAAAGAAATTTTTGCCGCCGCTGCCCAAGCCATAGGTACGGAACAGGAAAAAGAACTTTTAACGCAAGCCTTTGCCAAGGTGGAGCCTGTTTCTTTTGACGTTGCCATTCTGGAAAAGACTAAGGATATTTCCTTAGTGGAAACTACCTTTCCTTGGGACGACGTTGGCTCCTACAATAGTTTAAACGCTCTTATCCCGGCTGATGGTGAAGATAATATTAAAAGTGGCAATATAGTTTTAAGGGAAGTGCGTAACTCCGTAGTTATTGGCGGCGGCGACCTGGTAACAGTTATTGGCGTCAGGGATTTGGCTGTAATTCAAGATAACGGCGTAGTTTTAGTATGTCCCCGCAAGCGAGTTGAGGAAATAAAGGAAGTTGTCGCCGCATTAGACGGCGATAATAAAAAATATTTGTGAGGTAGCTATGTTAGGATTAGCGCGTTCCATGTTTCGGGAGTACGATATTAGGGGCCGAGTTAATGAAGAAGAGCTGAATGAAAAGTCCTTTGCCGCCATTATGCGGGGATATGCAGATTTTTTAACTAAGCGGGGCATAACAAAGGTGGTAGTGGGTTACGATAACCGCCCCCATTCCGTCAGCTTTTCGGCAATAGCCTGCTCTCTTTTGGCTAAAAGAGGCTTTATGGTTTATGATTTAGGTTTAACCCTCAGCCCTGTGGCTTATTATGCTCAATATGCCTTATCCTCTCCTGGCGTTGTGATGATAACTGCCAGTCATAATCCTTTAGGGTGGGGTGGCGTTAAATTGGGGTGCGGCTATTCCCAAACCCTGGGTCCTTGTGAAATAGAGGAGCTCTACACTCTGGCGACTAAAAGCTCTGACGGGGCTGGCGTAAAACCTGGTGGCGAGGTACGAAAAATTGACCTGCGCCCTCGCTATCTTCAGGAGATTGTTAAGCGGGTTGGTCCTATGCCTAGCCATAATTTGCGAATTTTATTGGACAGCGCCAACGGTGGCGCCGGTCTTTTCGTATATGAGCTTTTTCAGGATTTAGGCTGTAAAACCTTTCAGTTAAACTGCGACCCTGACGCGGCATATCCCCACTATTTCCCCAATCCTTCCTCGCCCCAAGCCCGTGAGCGCATGAAGGAATTAGTCAAGCATCCCTATATTCAAGCTGATTTAGCTCTGGCCTTTGACGGCGACGGGGACCGTCTGGGCGCTGTAAGCTGTAAGGGTCAGGATATCTGGAGCGACCGTATCCTGATTGTTTTAGCCAGCGAGGTGTTAGCCCGTTGCCCCGGCGCTCCTATAATTTATGATGTTAAATCTAGCCGTGCCTTGTCTGAAGCCATAAGCTCCATGGGGGGACAAGGCATAATGTGTCCTACTGGACATTCCCATGTTAAAGCGGAGTTGCGCCGTCGTAATTCTCCCCTGGCCGGGGAACGCAGTGGACATATATTTTTAGGCGGCGATTTTTATTATGGCTATGACGACGCTTTAATGGCTGCCGCTTGGTTGGTGGCTATTATGGTCCGGCGGGGGAAAACCCTGGAGGAGCTTTTGGCTCCTTATCCTTGTTATTACACTACTGAGGAAATAGCAATTCCCTGTCCTGATAGTGAAAAATATGCTTTTATAGAAAAAGTAAAGACTGCCCTGGCCCAGGAGTTGGGGCAAAAACGCCTCAACATTATTAATGGCGTCCGCCTAGAGCTGCCCCAGGGTTGGGTGTTACTGCGGGCATCCTCCAATTTGCCGGAACTGGTTATGGTAGCTGAGGGAGTTGATGAAAAGTCCCGTGCAGAGCTGGGGGGTATAATGCTTAACCAGATCCAGGAACAGGGGCTAATAATTCCAGACAAGTTGGATCTTAATAGTCTGTAAACTATTTATAGTGATTTATAACGTTTAAGAGATAGCATATGGCTTGAAATCACAGCCTATATAGACTGTGCTGTTTCCCAATATTATCTTGCGCAAAAAATATGTTAATAAAGGCCGCAACTAAAAAATTGCGGCCTTTTTTAAGTAGGGTAATTGTCGCCTTTGTTGATGCACAAGTATTTAACTCAGCCTTAAAACATGAGGGTTGAACGCCAGGTTTTTAATCTTTTGAAACCCGCGTTACTTAACTGAGATACATGGTTAACCTGGCTGGGAAAATTAACTCCCATAATTTATGATTGTTTTAATATATTAAACTATAACTGAGGATTATCGATTTATATTACCCTTATTCCATTAATTATATAATCAAATGAGATATTTAAGTAAATTCATTTCTTTTATATAATGGTTATAAGGGTAAAAATGGCGCTTATGCTGGTAAAAGTGTTACGATAGGGAAATTTATATAGTAACATACCTCATGTACTAACTGAAGTACACCTCATAGTAAAATATTTTGATATTAGCTAGAATCTTTATATAGTATGTCGAGGTTAGGAGGTTTTGCTTATGCGTCAGTACAAACAATTATTTGATAAGTTCCTTAGAAAATACATTTGTAATTACCGTAAAAAGAAGAATCTTTCCCAAGAGGATATGGCTGAGATTCTTTGCGAAACGCCTCGCTCCTATATTGATCAGGAACATGGTAAATACGGTTTTTCCGGTTTAACAGTTATGTTCTTTATGCTTGAACTGCCTGAAGAGGAGATTCTCCTTTTCATAAGTCAATTCCGAGAAGATTTGCATAAGGAGGAGAATCGTCATGGAGATGTCTCTTGATGAGAATGAGGTTCTAAACCGCATATATGATCTTCTTTATTGCTTGGGCGCGTCTCCCAACTATGTAGGGTACTTTTATATAGCATATGCGGTATTTCTTGCCTTGGAGGACTCCAAAAGACTGCTGTCTGTGACTAAATTGCTCTATCCGTCTGTAGCTCAATATTGCCAGACCAACTGGAAGGCAGTTGAACGTGATATTCGTACCGTCGTTTCTGTTATCTGGAAAACTAATCCTAGCCTATTATCTGAGTATGCAGGTTTTCCTTTGACAGATAAGCCAATTTCATCACGGTTTTTATCCATCCTTACCGCTTATTACTTGCGTATATATGCTCAGGATTTTCCTTGATTTGTCTTTAGCTGCCATAATTCTATAAGTGCCTAAACCACACTAACTGCTGGTCTATCCCGGCGCTTTAGGCTGAAGTATACTGTAGTCCTAGGTAGCTCTCAATAATCAAAATTTCTAATTTAAAATAAACTTGATACTTTTGCCTGCCAGTATTTACTCTGGGGAATTGCAACAATTCCTCTATGTAATAATTTTGCGATATCAATATTTTTGTTTTTGGGCCCGACTCAATAGCGTCTTAAGCCTTAATAGTTATACTGGTCATGGATGCTTGCAAGTTTCTAGTAAATTTAAACTTTAATATTTAACAGCAATCTCGATTCAATATTGAGGTTGCTGTTTGTTTTTTCACTAATAGCTTTAAATTAAAAACTCATTTAACCCGGTCTTGATTATAAGGCGCCATCTATTATAGACGGATCAATGCTCCTCCAGAAAACTATTATAGCTCTTTTAGCTTATTCTGTGTTATAATCATAAAAAGCGAGTAAACAGAGGTTCTTTGTCTAATAGAGAGGGGGAGTGTTTTAATGAATAAAGTAAAAATTACAGTGTTAAAAACAACCTTGGATCAAGAATTGGCTCAGGAATATGGGGTCCCAGGTCTTAAGTCCTGCCCCATGTTAAAAAAAGGACAGGTCTTTTACGCTGATTACGCCAAGCCCCCAGGGCTTTGTGATGAAGCCTGGAAGGCTATATACCAGTATGTATTCGCCTTGGCCCACGGTACGGGAGACAATTTATTTTATTACGGTGATTGGATAAAAAAGCCGGGAGTCGCCATTTGTAGCTGTAACGACGGCCTGCGCCCAGTTATTTTTAATCTGGAAGCCACCGCGGAGAAGTCTAAATAATTATGAACCCAGAAAATATTGTGCGTAGTAGGTTGTAAATAGTTAAATTATCGCTTTTTTGCATATGTTTAACTTATTAGTTATCCAGGTATGTAAACCCAGAAAACCGACAAAAGGTAATTTATAAAAATAGAAATATAGTTAAAAATGCTGAGGAGTAAAGAAAGGTTGGTGTATTATGACCAAGCAATTTACTGATTATGAACAGATTAAGGCTTTGTTATTAGACTATTTTGCGGCTGTTTATGAGGGCAATATAGAAAAATTGAAAACCCTTTTTCACAAGGATGCTGCCATGTACGGGTATCTGGGCGATAACCCTGTTATAGGTACGCCGGAAATATTCTTTGCCGATCTTAGCTCCAAGCCTTCCATGGCTGCGGAAAAGATAGATTGCCGTTGCATTATCAAGGCCATTAATGTTTGTGGCAATATTGCCGGCGCTGCCATTATAGTAGATAATTTCTTTGGTTCAGCCTGTGTTGAAGACCGTTTTCATCTCATGAAGATAGATGGCCAATGGCAAATTGTGTGCAAAACCTTTACTACCCTGTAAGGTAATGTTGTAGGTATATTTTCAATTAAATCCGCCGACTGTGCCCCTAAGGCTAAAATTAGCTTTAGGGGCCTTTATTTTAGGGGGAAATAGAGTTTTTTGCCATAACTAAGGCCTCATATCGGTGCTGGCCATCAAATGGCAAATTAAAAAATATATCTGCTGTTTGAATTGATGCGGTATTCTCAGGGGTATGGCTTGGGGTTATTATCTAATACACTCTATTAATACCAGTTGGCGAAAAAGGACTTCTTTTAAGCTATTGTGACGTTAAAAAGTGTTTGCCGCCTCATTTTCAGCTGAATATAAAAAAATAGCCGCTTTTTGCCGCCGACTTTTCCCAGCTACAAAAGTTGGCGGTATTTTTTATTCTCCTTCTGGGCAAAATATGTCAAGCCGATACGGCTTTATGCCTGGTAAAGGCTATTATGATAAAAACTGATGAAAGTCGATTTTCAGTATATTTAGGGGAACGATTTTCGTTGCCTTGGTCTTATTTTTGGTGGTATATTGAAATTGGCCAATGTAACGGAGAAAGGAGGAACAAGTGGTTATATTCACAAAGAGGGCCATAATCACAATTTTGTTGTCTACGGCCTTTTCTTTGGGGCTATTGATTTTTTTAAGTTGGAGCGCTGTCTATGCTGTAAATGTTGAGGATGAGACTATCGCCTATGTTGATTCCTTTCAGGAGGGCAGAACGGCAGTAGAAGATTATTTGACAAATCAACGGAGCCTTTATGGTGAGGATGCTGATTTTGCAGAGCAGGTCTCTGTAACTCAGGAATTTAAAACCCAAAAAGCCGACTGCGCCACAGTTGACGAAGCGGAGGTTCTGTTGGCGGAAAATACCACTCTTACGGTACCTGCCGCGGTTATCGTAATTGAGGGTAATCGGGTTGTGGCTGTCGCTGATGAAGAATCAGCCTACGAGATATTGGACAGCCTCAAAAATAAAGAAAAGGTTATTAGTGAAACAGTGGAGGTAGTCTCCAGTCAGTTCAAGGGTAATGTTGAGGTCATTACCGAGCGTGTGCCAGTGACGGAGGTCCGGAGCATGAATGAAGCCCAAAATCTGCTGGTGGACAATGCCGACCTAGCTGATAGCCTGGAAGTTATAGTTGAATATAAGGAGACCGTAGCTATTGAGGAGGGAACAACAGTAATACCCAGCGATTCCTTGGCCCAGGGCAGCAGCGCTGTGGTCGCTGAAGGCCACAGCGGCACAGCGGAAAACACTGTCCGGGCTGTAGTGTCAGACGGCAACATAACCCAAGAGGGTATAGTAGCTTCCCAGGTTCTCTCAGAGCCTCGCAGCGAAGTTGTTATTGAAGGCACAGATGAGGTATTTTATGATGTGGCAGCCAACGGCGGTTTAGGCGCTAGCGATATTCCCCTACGGGGAGAAATAACTGCCACCTATGGTTCGTTGGGAACTTACTGGGCTTCGTCTCACACCGGTATGGATATAGCGGCGCCTAAAGGCACGGCTATTTGTTCTCTAGGCCAAGGTGTTGTCACCTTGGCCCAGTGGAACGGTTCTTATGGCAATATGGTTATTGTCGATCATGGCAATGGCGTAGAAACCCGCTATGGCCATATGGAGAGTGTAAATGTGTCTCCTGGCGATAATGTGGAGATAGGTTCTGTGCTAGGTTTTTGCGGTAGCACCGGCAATGCCACAGGGAGCCATTTACACCTAGAAGTCAAAGTAAACGGAGAATTACAGGATCCGGCTCTGTTTTTTTGACTTGCATATTACACCCCTTCGGTGGTAAACTAAGAAAAAACCGAGGTTGTAGATGATATGTATGATTTAATTATTGTCGGCGCAGGCCCCGGCGGACTTACTGCCGGCTTATACGGTGCGCGGGCGGGGCTGAAAACCCTTATATTGGAAAAAGCTATGCCTGGCGGACAAGTCCTCAATACTCATTTGGTGGAAAACTACCCGGGATTCCCCCAAGGTATTGGCGGCTGGGACTTAATGGAGTTATTTAGCGCCCAGGCTAAAAAGGCCGGTGCGGAAATTAAAACCGCCGAGGTCACAGAATTATTAGAAAATAATCAGACCAAAACGGTGGTTTGCGGTTCCCAAGGTAGCTATGAGGGAAAAGCCGTTCTTATCGCTACCGGCGCGGTACCCCGAAAACTTGGCGTTAAGGGAGAGGAAAAATTCATGGGCGGCGGTGTGTCTTATTGTGGCACCTGTGACGGCCCACTCTACCGCAACCGGGTTGTAGTGGCTATTGGCGGTGGTAACACCGCTTTGCAGGAGGTAGATTTTCTCAGCCGTTTTGTTGACAAAGTGTATCTGGTCCACCGCCGTGGTGAATACCGGGCTCAGCAAGCCCTGGTGGATAAAGTTGCAGAAAACGAAAAGGTATTGCCCTGCCTCAATAGCGAGGTCCTGGAAATTTACGGCGGCAAAACTGTGGCTGGAGTTAAAATAAGGCAAAACGGTGAGGAGAAGAACCTTGACGCGGAAGGGGTGTTCATCTTTGTCGGCCATGATCCTGTAACAAGTTTTTGCCGGGATTTTTTAGACACCGATGAACGAGGTTTTATCTTAGTGGACAAGCATATGGCAACGTCACGCGCTGGCTTTTTCGCCGCCGGCGATGTGATAGCGAAGGATTTTTTCCAAATTGCCACCGCTGTAGGTGATGGCGCCGAAGCGGTACACAGCGTGGAAAAATATTTGAAACAGCAGGCCTAAGTTAATTAGCCTTAAGTGAGAAAAAATTTAGAAATAAAAATTTAAGTTAAGCCTTCTCATAGTCAAAGCGGTTTAGGAATAGGCGGTTCACAATCGAATAATTTTATGGGACATGAGTTTGGCGTAACTCTACAAATCCAGAGCGGGAGGTTTCCCGCTCTTTTTTTATGTTTATCAACTCCTATAAGGTTGTGCCAAAACATTGGCATATTCCTTGCCCCGCCGCCGTATGATGAAATAGAGTTACCGTATTGACGGTATATCTTAATCATCAAGCTGGGGCAGGAACTTGTCCCGGCCTTGTGGAGGCAGCGATGGAAAAAATCCGTGCCATAGCCGTACAGTGGGGTTTGGAACCCAAGTACATAAAGGAAATAAAATCCAATGTTTGGGAAATAGATACCAGTGAAGGCAGTTATGCCTTAAAGGCCAGCACTTTAAAAGCAGAGAAATTGCAGTTTATTGCTGCGGCCCAGCGCCATTTGGATTACTGCGGTTTTCAGAATTTTGCCAGGCCCATTATGTATTGCGGTCAGCCTTATTTAGCAAAAGATGGTTTTTTGTATACCCTTTATGATTGGATCGCAGGGGAAAAGTGTGACTTTGACGATATTCGCCACTTGTCCTTGGCCTCGGAAGCCTTAGGACGTTTTCACCTTTATGCCTGTAATGAAAATCTGTTGGTTAGAAATCAGGCTAAAATAGCTTA
>DXZC01000013.1:13897-23878 GCA_019415505.1 Peptococcaceae bacterium
GCTTACTATCTTTGGCCGGAAAAGTTAGCTAAACGTACTGCTGATTTAGAGCGTTTTCAGTCTTTGGCAGCAGCGGAGCACAGTGATTTTTTTAGTAAAATGTATTTGGGCTTTTGCGCTCCCTTGCTGGAAAAAGCCTATCTCTCCAGGCGGCTGCTTCTCTCCTCCTCTTACCCCCGGTTGGCGGCGGAAGATCATAGCGTGGGGGCTTTTATCCACTATGATGTGGCAGCCAGGAATTTTATGATTTTGGATAATGCCGCCTATCTGATTGATTTTGACTACTGCGCGCTGGATATGCCCATTGTGGATCTAATGCGTTTAATCAAGCGGAGTTTAAAATATGGCGGTAACTGTGAGGCTAAAATAGACGCTATAGTGGATAACTATACCTCTGTTCGTCCTTTAACTGAGGAACAATGGGAGGTTTTATACGCCCTGCTGCTATTCCCGCAAAAGTATTGGCGACTGGCAGTACGCTATTATGATTGTGAAACCGATTGGAGCAGCGAGACCTTTGATAAAAAAATTAGAGCCGTGGTGCGGGAGCTAGAAAATGAGGATAACTGGCTACCGATACTCCGGCAAAAAGTTGGCTTGGAGTGAGAATTGTGAAAGATAAAGCTAAAATTAAAGAACAATGGCATTTAGCGGACGAACCGGGTAAAAAGGGCAAAAGCCAATGGCGGGGAAAAACAAAAAATGGTGATTTAACCCTGCATATGACCGAGGAACGGGATCCTTATCTTGTTTCCCGTTTGAATTTTTGGCAATGGCTGCGGCAGGATAAGGATTTTCCCGTAACTCCGTTAGTGCGGGGTAAAAATGGCGACTATACCTTAAACACCGGCGAACATATTTACTATGCGGCGGCTAACCTCAAGAGTAAATCCTTGGATTTTGGCGATACTCAAACCGCTACAGCCTTAGCTGCTTTGTTGGCTAAGTTTCATATTTTAGCCCGGGAGTTTGACTGGCACAGCCATTGTTTACCGCAGAAAAAACCGGACCGCTATATATCCCGTATGGAAAAGCTTTTAGCTGAATCCGAAGTACGCTGTAACCGTTCCGCAAGATTGCGGCGTTATTGGCCGGAAATTTTAACCAGAGCGGAACGGAGCATGGTGCTCCTTTGCAGCGGCAGTTTAGCGGCGTTACAAGAGAATATGGCCTCTCAGGGGGATTTTGCCTATGGTAAAATAGAGCGCCAGGGCTTCTGCCACACCGATGGTTGCTTCCGCCTTACAGACCTTAGCGCCTTAGCTGAGGATTTGGCTGTTTTTGACTTATGGCGGCTCTGCCGCCGTACCCTCACATATGGCAAATCTGCTAAAACGGTTTGGGCCCTTATCCAGGCCTATGAAGCGGAAAAACCTTTAACTGAATCAGAAGGGGTGGTTCTTTATGCCCTTCTGCTCTTTCCCTACGACGCCTTAAAGAATATTAACGCCACGGAAAAAAAGGAAGATGTGGAAAGCATTCTGGTTACTGAAGCTTCGTTGCGGAGTTTTTACGCAGAAATATATGAAAAAGGAAGGTCAAAGCAAGATGAAGATAGCCATTGACGGCCGGGGCGCCATTCTTTACCGTGGCACTGGTATAGGCACATATACTTGGCAGCTCCTTACCGCGTTGTCCCCTGACGGCGTGAGAATCTTTCTCCCTGGTGAGGAGTTAAAAAACCTTTGCTTTAGTGAAAATACTTTGGAGTGTGATACAAAAATACGTTGGGAAAGCGACTTTTTGCCCCAAGCCATTAAGGACGAAGCCATAGACTTATATCATGTGCCTCAAAACGGCTTGGGACTTCCCACTGTAAAGTCCTGCCAGCAAACGGTTACCATTCATGATATGATACCCTATGTATTTCCTGAAACAGTGGGTAGGGGGTACCTCAAGGAATTTCTCACAAAAATGCCCTCTGTTATGGAAAACACTGACGGCATTATCACCGTCTCCCAAACCTCCAAGGAGGATATCATCTCCCTCTTTAATTATCCGGCTGATAAAATAGCGGTTATTTATGAGGCCGCTGAACCGATATATCAGCCCATGGCTAAATCTGTGGCGCAAACATATTTAGCGGAAAATTACGGCCTAGGCGGCAATTACTTTCTATATGTGGGAGGCTATGGCATACGGAAAAATGTTAAGGCGCTCATTTTAGCCTATCATCTCTTAAAGCGGGAGCATAACGTCAGTTGGCGCTTGCTCCTACCTGGCAAACAAGGGGGAGAGTTTGAACGCCTCACCACACTTGTGGACGCCTTAGGCTTAAACGGCGATGTTATTTTCCCCGGTTATATTCCAGTTAAGGATATGCCATATTTTTATGCTGCTGCTGAGGTTATGGTTTATCCCTCTATATACGAGGGGTTTGGCCTGCCGCCTTTGGAGGCTATGGCTATGGGAGTGCCGGTAATCTCCTCGGACCGCTCCTCCCTGCCGGAGGTTCTGGGCAGCGCTCCGCTGTATTTTGACCCCTTTGACACCATTGCCCTGGCGGAAAAAATGTACACTTTATATGATAATGAGGCCAAAGCTAAAGAGCTTTCTCGCCGCTCTCTACAGCGGGCGGCGCTGTTCTCCTGGATCAAAAATGCCCAGCAAACCAAAGAATTTTGGCAGCGTTGCTTGGCGGATTGAGTCTTTTACGAAAATAATGTTAAAATTTTAATAATTTGCCTAGGTTGCTGCTTACTCTTGCCATACTTTTGTTTATTTGCTATGCTTATTTCAGACAAAGACGTCTGTAGTCCGTTAAACGGACAGCAGACGTCTTTTTTTATTTATTTTTATTAGATAGGAGGAGAAAACATGAACACTGGAGACACTGCTTTCATTCTTATTTGTGCAGCCTTGGTATTTATTATGACCCCGGGCTTAGCCTTTTTTTACGGTGGCTTGGGCCGGCGGAAAAATGTGGTTAATACTATGATGGCCTGTATAGCTATTATGGGTTTAGCTATTGTCCTTTGGGTGCTGGTGGGCTATTCCTTGGCCTTTGGCGGCAACCATTGGGGCTTAATTGGCGATTTTCGTTGGGCTGGTTTTAACGGCGTAGGTATGGAGGCTGGGCCTTATTCTGATTCCTTGCCTAATTTGGTTTTTGCTGGCTTCCAAATGATGTTTGCCGTTATAACCCCAGCCTTAATTACCGGGGCCATAGCCGGGCGGATGCGTTTTAAAGCTTTATTTGCCTTTATTGCCCTTTGGTCGTTGGTTGTTTATTATCCCTTGGCCCATATGGTCTGGGGGGAAGGGGGCTTCCTGGCTGGCCTCGGTTCTGTGGACTTTGCCGGCGGCAATGTTGTGCACATCAGCTCCGGGGTTAGCGCTATAACTTTAGCCCTTCTTTTGGGCCGCCGTCGCGGTTTTGAGATAAGCACTTACCGCATCCACAATATTCCCTTTGTGGTTTTAGGCGCAGCCTTGCTCTGGTTTGGTTGGTTTGGCTTTAATGCGGGCAGCGCTTTAGCGGCTGACGGTTTAGCAGCCCATGCTTTTATGACAACAGCTGTTTCCGCAGCGGCAGCCTTGCTCAGTTGGTTGATAATTGATATTATAAAAGAGGGTAAGCCAACATTGGTAGGGGCTTGCACAGGCTTGGTCGTAGGCTTAGTCGCTATTACGCCTGGGGCCGGTTTTGTGCCGGTTTGGGCCTCGTTAGTAATTGGCTTCTTGGTTAGTCCCATCTGCTATTTTTGCGTTTCATTTATTAAAGGCCGCCTCAAAATAGACGATGCCTTAGACGCCTTTGCCTGTCATGGCATTGGTGGCATCTGGGGTGGCATAGCTACCGGACTTTTTGCGCAAACTTCTATCAATAGTGTAGCACAGTGGAATGGTTTATTTTTTGGCGACACTCAGCTATTTGTAGCTCAGTTGGTTGGTATTGGCGTTTCTATTGCCATGGCTATTGTGGGAACCCTTATTTGTGCGGGCATTGTCCGTATCTTTACGCCGTTGCGGGTAGGAGCTAGGGAAGAGCAAATTGGTTTGGATATGTCCCAGCATGGGGAGAATGCTTATCCATCCTTTAATGGTCTTGATTAAGGGGGTATTTTGAGATGATTAAAATTGAAGCAATAATCCGGGAGGAAAAATTTGAGGACGTAAAGGAAGCTCTCAACGCCATTGAAGTCAATGGTATGACTGTTTCCCAAGTTATGGGCTGTGGCGCTCAAAGGGGCTATAAGGAATTAGTCCGCGGCACAGAGGTGGACGTACAAATGTGTCCTAAGTTGAAATTTGAAATAATGGTGTCAGACGAAGAATGGGAAGCAAAGACCATTGAGGCCATTAAAAAAGCTGCTTATACCGGTGAAGTAGGGGACGGTAAAATTTTTAGTTACGATTTACGCAGCGTCCTGAAAATTAGAACCGGTCAAACTGGTTATGACGCTCTGCAAAATAAGGTTTAAAATTATAATATCTATTAAAAAAATAAGCTCTGCTCTTAACATTGCAGGGCTTATTTTCTTGTCCAGAGTTTGGATTATATTAAAACTAGATATTTATATTTTACCCTCGTTTACCAGAGGCTAAAGTTAATAAAATAGGTTTACCAAAATATTTACTACAAAAAATACTGTTTTAGCTATGGCTCTAGTAATCGCCAAGGCAAAGCAGTATTGGCCAACTCAATAAATTCTCAGTTAGCAGAAAAATTGCGGTTTGAAGCGTAACAGTCCTTTTGTTCCGCTTCAAACCGCAATTAAATTTAATGAGATATACTTATACTCTCCCAACTTAAGACTAAATATTGTTGTAAGTGACGCCGTTCATTAGCTGCAAAAGCAGTTGAGCTGGTAGTTGTTTGGCTGGCTTTGCGTATAATATATAGTATAGCTTCTAAACTATGTTACAAAATACCGCTGCCGATCTGACACCACCGATATATAGAAGAGTCGCTAATGCACACTAAAAAAGCCCCTTGTAGATTAAGCTACTTTGGTGGGGCTTTTTTAATACTCTTAATTGGCCGGGGATTCGTGTTAAATCTTGGTGCAATCGGTATTAAAATGCCTGATAAATTTCTAAAATTAGCAAGTTTCCGGAATCATGAATTTTAAATACGGAATAAAGAAAAATGCTGCATACAACCATAATAGTCATATACAGCACTTAGTTTTTGTGTATTGACGTGGATGTGGAGTGCTGTTTTTATAGTTGACGAATGGTGAAAAAAATTTGTGTGAAGCGTGTCATGGGAGGCATCGCATCGCACCAATGGAATGCTCCTAGAGGTTACTCTCTGATAGTCGAGCGCCAAAGTGACTCGGATTACATACGCCTGTCCTTTCTCTCCCGTTAGAGGCGATGGCGGAGTTGACTGAAAAATAATAGTACGGTAAAATTAAAGTATGAAAATCCACTTTTTCTCAGTGATTTTTCATCGGTGGCCTAAGATTTACCCGTTAGGGGCTTTTTTATGAAAAAGCCCCTAACGGGGAGGGGATAGGGTGGATGGGCTAGATTATTATTGAGAACAGAGCTCCGCTATGATATAATTACAAGCAGTATAATAGCAGAAAATAAGAAAATTCCAACTATAAATAATCCTCAAGTATTGGAGATGAAGATATGGTATACCAAAGCGAAGCCGCGCTTGAACAGCAGCTCATTGAACAATTAAATAAACAGGGGTATAGTAGCGTTTCGATCCCTGATTACGATGCTTTGGTGGCAAATTTTAAGATTCAATTTGAGGATTTTAATGCCGCTAAGCTTGGCACGCCCTTGACTAATAAAGAGTGGGATCGGGTTTTTAATCACATGATGGGCAAATCCGTTTTTCAGAGCGCAAAAACTCTTCGTGATAAATTTGTCTTGGAACGTGAGGATGGAACAAAGGTCTATTTGTCCTTTTTCGATACTGACCATACTAAAAACATTTTCCAAGTGACGAACCAGACAACCGTCGTGGGTAAGTATGTCAACCGATACGACGTTACCATTCTTGTCAATGGTCTGCCGCTAATCCAAGTAGAGCTTAAACGCCGGGGGATTGACATCCGCGAAGCGGTTAATCAGGTGATGCGTTATAAGAAGCATTCTTATAACGGACTTTATCATTTTATCCAACTGTTTGTGGTTTCGAATGGTGTTGATACGAAATATTTTGCCAACTCGGATCGTGATCTGCTATATAGCCTTGCATTCTTCTGGACGGATTTTAACAACGTGCGAATTACGAACCTGAAAGAGTTTTCTATTGCTTTCTTGGCTCGTGATCACGTCATTAAGATGCTGATCCGCTATACGATTCTAAATGACACGGACAAGCTCTTGATGGTTATGCGGCCTTATCAGGTGTATGCGGTCGAGGCGCTTGTAAGGCAGGCAACCCTGACTAATCGGAATGCCTATGTGTGGCATACCACTGGAGCCGGCAAAACCCTGACGTCTTTTAAGACGGCGCAGATTCTGGCAGCCAACCCAAACATTAAGAAGGTCATTTTCCTAGTTGACCGAAAGGACTTGGATTCTCAAACAACTGAGGAGTTTAATAAATTTGAAAACGGCTCCGTTGATGCGACAGACCATACTGGTATTCTCGCAAAGCAGATGCAGGATAAAAATCGCCAGCTTATCGTCACGACGATGCAGAAGATGGCAAATGCTGTGAAACGTCCGCAGTATGCTAAGATTATGGATGCCTATAAGGAAGAAAAAGTGGTGTTTATCATCGACGAGTGCCATCGCAGCCAATTTGGTGATATGCACAAGGATATCGTGCGCCATTTTAACAAGGCACAGTTTTTCGGCTTTACCGGTACACCGCGTTTTGAGGTGAACGGAAAAACAGAAGGCAAGATTACGCAGACTACGGAGATGTTGTTCGGGGAGTGCGTACATAACTATCTTATCAAAGACGCTATTTTTGACAACAATGTGCTGGGCTTCCATGTTGAATACATTAAAACGATAGAGGGCGACTTCGACTGGGATGATCCTACTATGGCTGAGGGAATCGATGTTGGGGAGCTTTATAATTCCAATGAGCGGATGTCCTTAATTGCCAATCACATTGTCCAGAACCACAAAGCTAAGACGAGGAACGGACAATATACCGCAATTTTTGCGGTGGCTTCAATCGAAGCGCTTATCAAATATTATGATATTTTCAAGAAAATCAAGCACGATTTGAACATCTCCGGTATTTATACATTCGGACAAAATGAGGATGCGGAAGGTAAGGATGAGCATAGTCGCAAGGATGAGCATAGTCGCGATGCGCTGGAACGAATCATTTCGGAATATAACAAGATATACAGCACAAACTTTTCCACCGATACTTTCTCCGCCTATCATAAAGATATTTCCGACCGCGTAAAGGGAAAGAAAACAAAGTCTCTGGATATTTTGCTGGTGGTGAATATGTTCCTCACCGGCTTTGACAGTAAACAGCTGTCCGTACTTTACGTTGATAAAGATTTGAAATATCACGATTTATTGCAAGCCTACTCACGCACGAACCGAGTTGAAAAAGAAACAAAGCCGTTCGGTATCATCATTTGTTATCGCAATCTGAAAAAACAAACGGATGACGCGTTGACCCTATTCTCAAAAAGCCATGACACCAGTGGTATCGTTGTTCCGAATTATCAGTTCTTCGTAGAGAAGTTTAACGAAATGGTATTAAAATTGAAAGAGGTCGCTCCTTTTCCTGAATCTATGGATACCATGCAGAACGAAGATGACCAGAAGCTCTTTGTGGTGACCTTCCGAGAACTGACCAAATACCTCCAGTCTTTGCAGACCTTCATTGAGTTCAGTTTTGATCAGGATGCCCTGATTATGTCCGAGCAGGAATATCAGGACTATAAGAGCAAATATCTGATGCTTTACTCCAGGCACAAAGCGGATCGTGAAGTTGTTTCCGTTCTAAACGATGTGGATTTCTGCATTGAGCTGATGGAAAGCGACAGGATCAATGTCGCCTATATCATGAATCTAATCCGCAACATCCACTTTGATAACACAAAACAGAAAGACTATGACATCAAGCACATTAAGGAAGAACTGGATAGAACGGACAACCCCCAGCTGCTGCGCAAGGTCGAGATTTTACAGGCGTTCCTTGATAATGTTGTCAATAACCTGAACAGTGCGGACGAGATTGACGCTGCCTACAACGATTTTGAGAATTCTGAGAAGCAGAAAGAAATTGTTGCATTCGCCACCGAGGAAGATATTGACGCCACGATGCTGACCGAAATTATTTCTGAATATGAGTTTTCCGGCACGATGGATGCGGGCAATATCCGTGACCGGATTGGGAAGTCAATGCCACTTCTCAAGAAACGTTCTCTTGTAAGCCGTATTGTTGATTTCATTAGAAGGCATAGCGAAAAATATCAATAAGGAGATAGAAAATGGAGTATTCAATTCAAACGCACCATAAGGAACTTTGTAATAAATTGTGGGCGATGGCAAACGCCCTACGCGGCAACATGGAGGCGTATGAGTTCAAGAATTATATCTTGGGTATGATTTTCTATTACTACCTGTCCGACAAAACCGAAAAGTATATGGAGCGGCTTTTGAAGGATGATGGCATCACCTACGAAGTGGCTTGGGAAGACGACGAATACAAAGAAGCCGTCATAGAAGAAGCTTTGCGCGATCTCGGCTATATCATTGAGCCGCAGTACCTCTTCCGCCAAATGGTCAAAATGGTAGAGAATCGCTCTTTTGATATTGAATTTTTACAAAAGGCCATTAATGCTTTGATGGAATCTACGATTGGGAATGACTCGCAAGAGGATTTTGACGGACTGTTTTCCGATATGCAGCTCGACTCCACCAAGCTCGGCCATACTGTCAAAGACCGAAGCGCAGTGATGGCAAAAATTATTGCCTCGCTGGACGAAATCAATTTTGGTGTTGAGGATACGAAAATTGATGTACTGGGCAACGCCTACGAATATTTGATTGGACAGTTTGCCGCGACCGCCGGTAAGAAAGCGGGCGAGTTCTATACTCCGTCTGGCCCGGCTGAATTGCTTTGCCGTTTGGCTTGTCTTGGGCTCAGCAACGTAAAAGCGGCGGCAGATCCAACGTGCGGTTCCGGCTCGTTGCTTCTGCGTCTTAAAAATTATGCGAATGTGCGGAATTATTATGGGCAGGAATTAACCTCGACCACGTATAACCTCGCCCGGATGAACATGATTCTGCGCGGCGTTCCTTATCGTAATTTCAATATCTATAATGGTGATACTTTGGAATATGATTATTTTGGCGACATGAAGTTCCGTGTGCAGGTGGCAAATCCGCCGTATTCTGCGACTTGGTCTGCGGATATGAAATTTATGGAGGATGAGCGTTTTAACGAATACGGCAAACTGGCGCCAAAGAATAAGGCTGACTTCGCCTTTGTCCAGCACATGGTGCATCACATGGACGAGGATGGGCGGGCGGTCGTGTTGCTGCCGCACGGCGTTTTATTCCGTGGCGCTGCCGAAGAAACGATCCGTAAATATTTGATCCAGAAGCTTAATGTGCTGGATGCCGTGATTGGTCTACCGGCGAATCTTTTCTTTGGCACAGGGATTCCGGTTTGCGTTCTTGTCCTCAAGCGGGAGCGGAACGGCAATTCTGATAATGTCCTGTTCATTGATGCGTCTAAGGATTTTGAAGCGGGTAAAAACCAGAATGTTCTCAGGGAAACAGATATTGACAAGATTGTCAACGCGTATGAAGAACGCAAGGACATTGAGAAATATGCCCATGTCGCGAGTATGGAAGAGATTGAGGAAAATGGATTTAATCTCAACATCCCGCGTTATGTGGATACTTTTGAGCCGGAAGATGAAATTGATCTTAATGCGGTGGCCGCCGAGATCCGCAAGCTACAGTCCGAAATAAAGGGCATTGATGCGGAATTGAAACCGTTTTTCGATGAGCTGGGATTAGACTTTCCGTTTGGTGTGGAGGGCGAATAATTATGACAAATGTATCCTCAAGTAACGGTCT
>DXZC01000130.1 GCA_019415505.1 Peptococcaceae bacterium
TCATATGGAGGAGTTCCCGAGTGGCCAAAGGGGGCAGACTGTAAATCTGTTGTCGACGACTTCGATGGTTCGAATCCATCTCTCCCCACCACAATAAAAGGTAGGCTTTGGCCTACCTCTAATATCGCGGAGTGGAGCAGTTGGCAGCTCGTCGGGCTCATAACCCGAAGGTCGGAGGTTCAAGTCCTCCCTCCGCAACCAAGCATATAACACAAATGTGTTTAATATAATCTGAAACTATTATGGTGTTCAGAATGGTGTTCAGAATACGGTAGGGTCATAAACCTTGCCAGTCAGCTTTACAGCCATTGAGGCTATTAAATTGCCGCCGTAGCTCAGTAGGTAGAGCGCATCCTTGGTAAGGATGAGGTCAGCAGTTCAATCCTGCTCGGTGGCTCCATATAAAAACCCTGCTTACATATAGTAACGCAGGGATTTTTTTATTTGTTTATCTCCACCGTTATATAACCACCAGCAGCGCTGGTGCGGATAAAAATGTAATTATATGTAGCGGGTGAAAAGCGGTTTGTTCATTATTCTAGTGTATTGTGATTTTCTCTACGTCCTCTTTGGAGTTGCCGTTCTCAGGGTTATTTTTTAATTATAGATAAAAACTAATATCAACGCAAAAATAAAGATGGACTGCGTTGTCGATTTTTAATTCGTCTATCTTAGCAATTCGGCAAAGATAACTCGTTGATTGATCTATATTTGTCGCAATAATTTTTTGGGGTGTGAAAGAATCGTTTTCCTCATCATCTTTGGGAAGCCACCCAAGGTGTTTTCCGCAATCATTTACCACTCTTATCGTACTTAACTCTTCTTTCATTTCATGTTGTATTAAATACACCCTTTCATTATTCTTAAGGTTAGCTATATTACCTTGTGTATTTTCACCATTAAAATTATGGGTTGTACCAACAACAGGAATACTTTCATAAGAATCCATTAGCTCAAGCTCGCCTACTTCCTCAGGCATAGGACCCTCAATGAATTTACTATAAAGGTTATCTTGAATTTTTGTTATTTCTAATTTAACCTCAGGTAGTGTGTATTTTTCTAACTCTAAATTTGCCACTTTTCCTTTGCATGAATCACAGATATACTCATTTTTGACCCCCAGACAGTCAAAGTTATTAACCTTAAATCTGCCCTTTTTTCCACAGATGCAACATGTTTCTCTCTTAAACAATGACATATTTTATCCTCTCTGAGTTTATATTTCCTTTATTTTGGGGTAACTTAAGCCACCCCAGGGCGGGTTGGGGTGTGGTGAACAGAGCTTTAACTTAAAATTTCCAATAATCCTTATTAATATCATAAAAGGCTGGCTCATTGTCTCTTCTAATAGAATCGCCGTGTCTTTCTATTAGTACCCGTTGCGCCTTTTTTGCGTCTGTTGTTGCATTCCCTTTTTGGTTTTTCGCTCAAGCCAATTTTCTTACTTCTTCAATTGGCATTTTTCTTATATCGCCTAGATTCATCTCTTGTACTCCTAATTTTACATTCCCCTCTTAACTCAACTTCCTTGCCTATTTTTTCTAAGCGAGGGTATACGCCATCCGTTACCCATCCCGTAAGAGTAGTGTATTTAATATTTAGGTCATTACACATATATTGTCCGATTCTCTGGTATTTGTTCAAGTAATAAATTAAATTATAGAGAAAATTGTTCATTTTCGAAATTGTTAATAATACCACTCTTTAATAAGATTATACGATATTTTCGTAAAAAAGCAATAAAGACAGAAAATAATTGAATCGCAATATAGTCAGGACAGAATACTTACCGCGTATCAGTGAGATCATCTCCAGACCGCATAAATCAGATGAATTCATAAAAGCGCAGTAATAAAAAGATGGCAGACCTAAAAAGTCTGCCATCTTTTTTTGTTTAAGCGGGCAAAGTAGGTTAAAAGTGAGTATGGCACAAAAATGCGTCAGGTGCAGTAAAACAGAAAGGTTGCCTGCTGCCCTTGTTGTTTACTCCAAGAGTGAAAATAGAGATAGTGTGAAAATATAGTGAAATTACTATTCTTTTGCTTTATTTGTATTTGTTGTCGATTTTTTGTTTATCTTGTGTTATTCTGTAGATATTTCAGTGATTGAAACTGTTGTAATAATTTAAAAAGGGGAATTTATGATGAAGGGGAAACATAGGAAAAGCATTAATAGATTGATTGCTTCCATCTTAATTTTCGCAATGGTGTTTTCTATTGTGCAGTTGCCGATTTGCCAGGCTGTTGAGGCGGCCCAAGCGAAAAGTAGTGCGGCTGCGGCTAATCTTGAGGAGCAGCTACCAGTGGAAATCCCGGCGGAAAACACAGAATATGCCACGATTTATCAGAACGGGGATGGCACCAAGGAGGCGCACATCTCGGTTGAGCCGATCAGATATCGAGATGAAAATACCGGTGAACTGGTAGATATTGATAATTCTATAGAGGTTTTGTCTGGCGCTGAGACTGACATTGATGGCGAGGAGTTTTATGCCAAAAACAAAGCCAATGCCATTGACGTTTGTTTGCCGGAAAATCTGGTGGCGGAAGATAATTCTGTAGTCGTAAAAAATGACCAGTATAGAATAGATATGCGCCCGATATATGATAATTATGACAGTAATGGTAGTTATGATAGTAAGGCCGTTTCATTAAGTAATCAGGCGGCGGAACCGGAAATTGTTGAAGGCAGTATTGTCAATGATTTAGGGGTTGAAGAAGAGAAAGATATTGCTATAGATTATGCCAGCAAAGCGGATGACGCTGTTACTTATCAATATGAGCCAACCACTTCCGGCGTGAAACATAACTTGATTATTAAAGAAAATCCGGCAAATAATGTCTACCAATATGAGATGATATTTGACGGATTGAAGCCCGTTGTTTTAGAGGACGGCAGCATTAGGCTGTATGATAAAGCAACCGATACGGAAGTTGGCCTGATTCAGGAATGTTTTATGATAGACAGCGCCGAACCATACCACTATTCGGAAAATATTCAAAGGGAAATCAGCCTGGTTGAAGGTGACAAATACATTTTCACCATGACTCTAGACCCTGATTTTCTAAACTCTGCCAGCACGGTTTATCCGCTAACCGTTGATCCCAGTGTCACCTTGAATACTAATTCTGTGACCACAGATACCTATGTGCAAAGCGCTTATCCTTCTTTAAACTACGGCACGGAAAATAATCTCCGTACAGGTTGGACAAGTAGTACCGGCAAGGCCCGGAGCTACATTAAATTTAATATACCTAATTTAGGTGATTGTAAAATAACAGCTGCTAATGTAAACTTTTATGAATTTACTGGGGCGACCTCAGGGGCTTATGTTAATATTTACCGCGCTGCCGGCCCTTGGTCGGAATCGACGATGACTTGGAATAATCAGCCGGGTACTACTGGTTCCCGCTATGCCCAGCTATTAGTTAATAGATCGGGCAATTTTAGTTTTGACGTCACCCAACTGGTGCAGCATTGGCACTCTAATACCTATCCTAATAATGGTATTGTTTTAAAGGATAGCGCTGAAACAACGTACTATAGAAAATTCTATTCATCAAATAACGGGGCGTCAAAGCCGCGCTTAGTTATTTACTATTTAGATCGCCCCAAATTGCCAACGGTTACGATAAAAAGTAGCGGTGTAAACTCCAAAACCAATTATGCCGATATTTCTTGGCAACCTGTTGAGGCTGCCTCTAGTTACAAAGTTGGTGTATATAATGGCCATTCCCTGCAATATTTTGACGCTGGTAGTGCCACGTCATGGTCGACGCGGGGAAAGAGGATCTGGCCTACTGACGCCGAAATCGCGGCAATGTCGGGAGCGAATGCAAATATCCTGCATACCAATGGCTTGGGCGCTGAATTATCTTATGATCCCACAATTTTATATGCTAAGCAAGGTGGTTCCACCAATCATAATTTTGCTTTTACAGTAATGGCGGTGACAGCATCGGGCAATTCCACCCAATCAGACTGGGCTTCCGTCCCAGCCTATGATTCTGTACCGCCTAATGCGCCCAATCCGAGGCTAAGTTTAGCTACCAGTGGCAGCGTGGAAACCATAAATGCAACTTGGAGTGGGGTTGTGGATTTGCCAAGTTTTGCCAATTCCGGTATAAAACAGTATACTGTAAGGCTCTATGTTAATGGTTCCCTGAATGAAACAAAAACAGTTACTTCCAACTCGGTGAGTTTTAGTGGGAAAGGGGAAATGAAATCTTGTCATGTAACGGTGAGGGCTGAGGATAGGAATGGTAATTATTCTAACTATATTAGCTCTAATACTGTGATAACTTCAGATTTCACTCCCCCTGTGGGTCCAACGTCTCTGGGGTTTGCCTCTAGCGCTGATGGGACTAATTATACCCTTAACTGGTCGGGAGCGTCTGATAGCGGCAGCGGCTTAAATAAGATACAATATAAGATAAATAATGGCAACTGGGTTGATACAGGGTATGCCACGGCAACGGGTTCCGTTTTATTGGCTAAGACGCTCTTTGCCAGTGGTCTTAACACCCTGACAGTGAGGGCGGTGGATAAAGGCGGCAATACTACTGTAGCGCCGCAAAGTATCACCATTTATAATGCCCCATATTCTTCTGCCCTGATTGACATTGTAGCAGGTACAGTCCTCTCCGGTAATTATGCAATCAAGGGGACAACAGACGCCGGATATGAGCTTTATCTAGCTAAAGAGAATGATAATCAATGGGATTTCTTGGGCTCTTCCCCAGATGCGGTTAGTAATAATACTTTGGCCACAGTGGATACTATAAACTACCTGAACGGTAACTACCGTCTGCGTCTTGTTTGTAATGAAGAAAATTTAGAGGTCCCGGTGGTGATCGATAATCCCAGCGGTGGCACTAATGATATAAAATTAATTTACCCCCGCAATCACTATGAAATTTCCGGCAATGTGGAAATTGTGGGAACAACTTCGGTTGCCGGTTTTGCTTCTGCTGTTGTGAGTTATGGTGCGGGGGAAAATCCCAGTAGTTGGCAACAAATTGCCAGCTCCTCCACTGTATTAACTCAGCCAGGTACAATCGGGATATGGAACACCGAAGGTTTAGACCCTGGAATTTATACCATTAAGCTGGAGGTTCAACGCACCAGTGGGGAGAATGTTACTAAAACAGCTAGGGTAACTATTCCGCCCCCTACTCCCGATCCGGATGAAGAAGAACTTATATCTGACTTTCTTTTCCCTGTTTATACCGATAAAATGTCCTCAGACGGTGACCGGCCGGAAATCGTTGGTGAAATCGAGGAAATGAGGGAGGAAAATGTCAAGTATTTCTTAAATGAGGACAATTCTATTTCCGCAGTAACTTATCCGGGAGCTGTGCATTATCAAGATGAAAACGGCAATTTTATTGACATCGATAACTCCCTGAGTGAAACGACTAATGGCGCAGATATCAATGCCGTAACTATGAATACACCGCAGAATGACAGGACGGCGGAAATCAACAATCAGCAAATTGCCCTGGGATTAAGCAGTCTTGAGCAGGGTTTAAACCTTTCTGAACAGGGCAATGCCTCGGATAATAAAAAGAGCTTATCAGCTATAGGACTTGGCGCTAATACATCGGATAATAATTCAGACCAGCCCGTGGCCAATGACGCTGAAATTGTTCTGGAA
>DXZC01000131.1 GCA_019415505.1 Peptococcaceae bacterium
ATATATATGGTTTTTCATATTCATATATTATTATATTTTAAGCTACTTTCTAGTTGGAAAGTTAACATACTGAGTTGTAAACATTATAATAATTATCAAAAAACATACTGGCTTATTTTAAACACCAGATATCTTTGTCAACTTACCGTATTGCTCTCTACTTTTTACATATTATTTTTCTTTACTTCCCAGATAAGCAGCTACTTAAGAAAACTAGACCAATAAACGCTGCCCATATTTTAGAAACGAAAACAAAGTTGGGTAGGGAAAAACATTAAGCGGCAATAATATTTAGTGGTGTAAAACTTGTTAGTTTTAACTTACTTTTTAATGCCTAGATTATAGCACTTTAATATTGATATGTCAATATTTTGCTCTATTCAAAATATTTACACATCTAAGGTGCGGCTTAACATCTAAAACGCCCCTTTCCCAATGAAAGAGGCGTTTTTTTACTTATGAGTATTAGCAATTATTTAGCGGGGACTCTGGCTATCCGGGTCCTTTTCCAAGGGCTTGGGGGTGTAATCGTATAAATCCCGGGGCGTACGGGGAGCTAAAACCTCGGCCAGGGCCTCGTCCTCCAGCTTTTTTAATTCCTCCCTGTTTTTGGCTCCTTTTTTAAAGAAGGTGCCGTAAACCTCCTTGGTTTCGGAGAGGGACATGAAAGCCCGGGGGTCCACATCGTGGATTATCTCCTTTAACGTGGCCAGTTCATACTGGTTCACCACACAGAAGATTATCTGACGACGCACACCGGAAAATGCGCCGCTGCCGTCAATAAAGGTAACGCCCCGGTGAACCCGCTGAAATATTTCGTCCTTCAATTCCCTTGGCTTTTCCGAGATAATCATGGCGCTGTAACGCTTACTCAAACCTTCAATGGTTTTATCCGTGGCTAAATTGCACACGGCAATAAAGATAAACGTGTACATGGCGATTTCCAAGCCGTAGAGAATGGAGGATAACCCGATAATTACAGCATTGACGATATTGCCCACCGTACCTACGCTGTAGCCAAAGCGCTTTTTTATAATAATGCCCACCACATCGGAGCCGCCGCTGGAGCCACGGTAGCGGATAATTAAACCCGCCCCAATGCCAGCTATCAGGCCGCCAAAAATACAGGCCAACATTATATCGCCGGTATAGGACGGCAAATTTTTAAAAGCCTCCAGGAAAATGGACTGTATGGTGACGGCAAAGACCGTATAAACTATAAAGCGGGGGGTTATATCCCGGATAGCCCAAAGCAGCACCGGTATATTCAGGGCGTAAACCATAATAGATACCGGCACCACCGGCAGGGCGTAATTTATCATAATAGCTATACCGGTAAGGCCGCCGGACAATAAATCGTTGGGAATAACAATGGCATCCACCGCAAAAACCCAGAGGGCTGAGCCTAAAATAATAGCCAGAAAGTCCATAAGGGTGCCGCGATTAAAAATAGCGGCTTTATCCAGGTTCGGTTTTTTCATTTTCACGCCTCCGCCGTAACAAATTGCACCTTGTAAAATACACAAATTAGTTTTAAAATAAAATAATATAGCTGGAGATAATTTATAATTGTCGCAGTTTTGTCTATACTAGTTAATATTAAGCTATAGGGGGAAAAATGTTTCCTTTAACACATATTGCCACCGCCCAAGCAGTGCTGGGTAAAGAAAATAATATGACGGTATTGGGCAGCGTATTCCCAGATTTTGTAACCTACCTGGGCATTGGCCGCAATGTTGGCCACGAGCTGGGACAGGATTTATACAACTATTGCCAAAGCAATTACCCGGAATGCGTGGACTTTGCCTTAGCGGTACTGACCCACGGTACCTCGCTGCCGGGTATTGATTCCTACGCTGACGAGGTATACCACCACAAACGGCCGGGATTCTGTTTTCAGGAGGGGGCGAAAATCGCCCCGCTGGTGGAAAAATACTGCAAGGTACCGGCTAATATGGCCCTCTGGAAGGCCCACAATTTTATAGAAATAGCTTTTGACGTGCTTACCGCCGCCAAGTACCCGGATTTACAAGCTCGGGCGGAGCGGCACATTTATAGCCCCAATGAACCGGTAATTGAAATGCTCCACCATTACCTACAGGTACCCAAAGCTAGCCTGGAAAAGATGTTTCAAGTTACGCCCCGGCAATTCTGCTTTGACGGCACTAACGTGGCGTTAATCACCGAGAAATTTCTCGATTCCCTAGAGCGCCGCCACGGTATTGTGGGGGGCGACTTAGAGAAGGCTACGGAGATTTCCCGCCAGGCCGTTGAAATTATAACCCCCCAGTATGAAGATTTCATGACAGAGGTGTTAAGCAAAATTAGTGATGATTTGTCAAAGCTGCCCACAGCTCAGACGGCAATACTTCTTGAAGGATAACTTCCCCATAGGTTTTATTGACCCAGGCTTTCTGGCGGGGATAATTCACCGCCAGCTCCCGCCAATGGTCTAACAGGCCCCAGTGAAAAAGCTCCGCCACTAAAGCGTCCTCACCCTGGTTTATCAAGGTTTCCCGCAGTTCCCGGGCTCTGGGCGTTTGGGGCAGGCAAATATAAGTATGGCACACCATAGTCCTATGGGGGTGATCCAAACAGCGTTGGTTTTCACCGTCTAAAAAGGTGCAAATGCCGTCTTCCCCCTGGGCTAGGCGAATATCCACCGCCGGGCCACAGCGGCTCAAGGCGGCACGGCGGGCAATAAAGTCCCCCACCGCCGCACTGTCAGCGCCGGCAATAGCGTAAATATCCGGCAGGATTAAGGGTATGCGCTGATAACAGCAATTATCACAACCTAGACAAGGCGCTACCTTGGCCTCTAAAAAATCGTCCAGGGCGGCAATATACTGGCCCAGGGTAGCGGATTCATGTGTAATTCTCACGTCGTAAGCAAAACCTTCCTCAGTTGGGGTTAGGCTTACCTCTACATTATTATTATTCATGCCCCTATCATAAAGAAAAATCAGTCACTATACAAGAGGAAAATAGAAATATTTTAAAAAATTTTAAGCGAGGTAATTTTTTATGGCCAAAAAAGTTTTAGAACGCAGCGAAATACCGGAACAGGACAAGTGGGACCTCAGTAAAATATATGGTCAGGACCAGGACTGGCAAGCTGATTTTGACGCTGCCGCCGCCCTTTTACCGGAGTATAGTCAATATCAAGGTAAGGTGGCGGACAGCGGCGCCAACCTCTACGCTTTTTTACAGCTCGATGAAAAGATTAGCCGTAAATTGGATACCCTTTACGTTTACGCCAAAATGAAATTAGATGAGGATAACCGCCAAAATCAATACCAGGCTATGGCTGATAAGGCCATGATGCTAATGGTCAAGGCTGCTGAAGAATCTTCCTTCTTTACCCCGGAGGTTTTAGCCGCCGGCGCGGAAAGAATTAAAGAGCTCCAGGGGGAATGCCCCAAGCTCCAAGAATACGAAACCCTGTTTCAGCACTTACTGCGCTTTAAGCCCCACACCCTATCCCCTCAGGAGGAAAAACTTTTGGCCATGGCCGGGGATATGGCGGAAAGCCCCCAGGCCACCTTTACCATGTTTAATGAGGCTGACTTAAAGTTCCCGGAAATAACCCTCAGCGACGGGCAAACCGCCCGCATAACCCATGGTAATTACATAAAATTTATGGAGGATAAGGATAGAAACGTCCGCCAGGCGGCTTTTAAGGGGCTTTACTCCTCCTACCACGAATTCCGCAATACAGTGGGGGCCACCTTGAGCGGCAGCGTTAAAAAGGACGTTTTTTACGCTAAGGCGAAAAATTACCCTTCAGCCTTGGCGGCGGCCCTCTTTGAAGATAACATTCCCCTCTCCCTATACGATAACTTGATTGGCACGGTGAAAGACAACCTCAACCTCTTTCAGGATTATCTGAAGCTGCGCAAAAAGGCCCTTAACTTGGATGACCTGCATTTTTACGACCTCTATACCCCCCTGGCCAAGGAGAGCCAAAGGGAAATACCCTTTGACGAGGGCTTTGCCACGGTAAAGGCGGCTTTAGCCCCTTTAGGCCAGGACTACGCCGCGGTTTTAGACCGGGCCTTGGTGGAACGCTGGATTGACGTACGGGAAAACGTGGGCAAACGCTCCGGCGCTTACTCCTGGGGGGTGTACGATACTGTACCCTACCTGTTCCTCAGCTACCAGGATAATCTTAACAGCGTGTTTACCCTCGGCCATGAGCTGGGCCATTCCCTGCACTCCTACTATTCCCGCCAAGCCCAGCCCTACCAATACGCCTACTACAAAATTTTTGTGGCTGAGGTGGCCTCCACAGTTAACGAAACCCTCCTCACCCATTACCTGTTGGCCAACTCCCAGGACGACGCCGAACGAATCTTTATTTTAAACCAATACTTAGAGGAATTCCGGGGCACTGTCTACCGCCAAACCATGTTTGGGGAATTTGAAAAAATAATTCACGCCCAAACCGAAAACATGGAGAGCCTCACAGCCGACGATTTTTCCGCTATTTACCTCAATCTCAACAAAGAATATTTTGGCGATATCATGGTTTACGATGAGGAAATAGCCTTGGAATGGGCCAGGATTCCCCATTTTTACAATGCCTTTTACGTGTATAAATACGCCACCAGCTTTGCGGCGGCTCAGTATTTGGCTAAGGGCCTCCTTTCCGGCGACCAAGACTGCCGGGACAGGTATTTGGCCTTCCTCAAGAGCGGTAGCTCGGATCATCCCAATGAATTATTGAAAAAAGCCGGGGTGGATTTAACAGACTCCCAAACCATCGCCGGTATTTTCCCCATTTTCCAGGATTATTTAAAGCAACTGTCTGACCTGCTCTAAATGGGCGATAAACCAGGAAGCCAATAAACGGCTTTACCAACCGGAAATTAAAAACCCGCCCCACGCTCTCTTTAGCGTGGGACGGGTTTTTTGATGCCAGCCAGTTAATACTAGAATATGACCAGGGAGCTATGGTATTGGTTTTTCCCCGATTTTCTGTCTGCTGTTTTGCTGATTTATATTTTTCCCCAATTTTTACTTTGCGGGTTTGCCGATTTTCCTTTTTTCTGTGTTTCGTTTTCTGTTCTTACTTACTTCCGTTTTTTCCTGTGTTTTTACTGCGTTGTTCTTGCTGACTTTCGTTTTTCCTGTATTTCGTTTTGCCGTTCTTGCTAACTTTCGTTTTTCCCTATGTTTTCGTTTTACTGTTCTTGTTGACTTTCGTTTTTACTGTGTTTTTGCTTTGCTGTTCTTTCTGACTTCCGTTGTTCCTATGTTTCGTTTTGCTGTTCTTGTTGACTTTCGTTTTTACTGTGTTTTTGCTTTGCTGTTCTTGCTGACTTTCGTTTTTACTATGTTTTTGTTTTGCTGTTCTTGTTGACTTTCGTTTTCCCTGTGTTTCGTTTTGCTGTTTTGCTGATTTTTGCTTTTTTCTGTGTTTTTGCTGTGCTGTTCTTGCTGCTTTTTCCCTTTTTCCGTGTTATCTATTTTCGCTGTTCTCGCCGTTTTTTGTTTCAGATAACAGTCAAGTCATTACTGAGTCGGGGAAAAACTTGGACAAAATAAAAAATAGGCGGAACGCGAGCACTCCGCCTACTAAAACGCCGCGGCGTTTTGACCTGTCTCTTAT
>DXZC01000132.1 GCA_019415505.1 Peptococcaceae bacterium
AGACAGGATTAGGACTATGCTGATTGATATAACTTTACCCCTAACTAAGGATATGCGGCAAGCTATGAGCAAAGATGCAAAAAAGGCGCCCTGGGGACATTTGGGCACCCATTTCGATGTAATGGATCAAGAGTTTCCTCTCTCTTACACTACTCGCCAAGGCTGGTTTTTTGACATCTCGCACCTGAGCAAAACAGAAGTGAGGTTGGAGGATATTGATATAACCAAGGTAAAGCCCCAGATGTTTATTGGTTTTTACAGCGGCTTTAGCGAAACCTGCCAATATGGTACAGACGCTTATTTTCGGGAGCACCCCCAACTAAGTCACGAGCTAATTAATTTTTTAGTTTCCCGGCAAATTTCCCTTATAGGTTTGGATTTCGCTGGCATGAGACGTGGTAAGGAGCATACTCCCAAGGATAAGTTCTGCGCCGACCAAGGCGTATTTATTGTGGAAAACCTCTGGGGTCTAAAACCAATTATAAACCAAGACATTATTGTTCACACCTATCCCCTACGCCTTCAGGAGAGTACCGGACTCCCCTGTCGGGTTATAGCGGAAATAAGGTAGCTGGCTTTAGTAAAATTAAAAGACGGGAGTTAACCTTCCCGTCTTTTTTACTATAATTTTAATTTTTTTACTTAAATTTTTAATTTATTTATTTAAGACTTCTTTTAATGCTTGGAGAAAGAGATCGTTTTCCCGGCGCAAACCAATAGAAACACGTATGGCCTGGCGATAACCAAAGGTTGCGGCGCTGCGAACGATTATACCCTTGGCTTTTAATTCTTTGTACACCTTTTGCGAATCCATACCCAAGTCTACTAAAAGGAAATTAGCCTGACTATCCCAAACAGTTAAACCCATAGTACGCAAGGACGTGGCCACAAAATCACGCTCTACCCGGTTATAATTCACGCTTTTTTTCAAGTATTCCTTATCCTGCCAAGCTGCTAAAGCGGCAGCCTGAGAGACGGAAGTGACGCTGAAGGGTTCCGCCGCCTTATTCAACTCCGCCACTATTTCCGCGCGGGCCAGAGCATAACCAACTCTTAGTCCCGCTAAGCCATAGGCTTTAGAAAAAGTACGAAGCACTATAACGTTGGGAAATTCCCGAAAAAACTCTAGACCATCGGGAGAATTATCATCGTCAACATACTCATAATAGGCCTCGTCCAAAACCACCAGAATATCTTTACCTATGCGGTGCAGCATTTGCAAGAGATGGCGCTTATTTATCACCGTGCCAGTGGGGTTATTGGGATTACAAATATAGATAATCTTTGTCCTACTGCTGATAGCTCCAGCCATTGCCGGCAAGTCCACCACCATTTGGTCATTAACTGGTATTTCCTTAGTAGTTGCGCCACATAGAGTAGCGGCCCGCTTATATTCGCTAAAGGTTGGCTGCGGCACAATTATTTCATCGCCAGGCTCCAAATAAACCAAGGACAATAGTTTGATTATTTCATTAGAACCAGCCCCAAAAATAATTTCACCAGGTTTTACAGCCAAATTATTACTTACAGCCATTCTTAAATCATAACAAGAGCTATCGGGATAAAGTGCGCCTTTAGCGGCAGCAACTTTAATGGCCTCCACCGCTGAACCGGGAGGCCCCAATGGATTCTCATTGGAGGCTAGCTTGTATACCTCAGAAAGGCCCAGCTCCCTTTTAACTTCATCTATGGGTTTACCCGGTATATAGGGTGCGGTATTTTTTACGCAGTCTTTCGCTTTTAACATAAAATTCACCTTTTCTCAAACTAATAATTATGTTTTTTATGAAAATATTTTAGCATAATTACGCTAATAAGTAAACGTAGTCCCTTAAAATTGCCAAACCAGGGAACAAAATTTCAAACATTGGCAAATTTTTACATTTGGACTTTCTTTAAGCCAACTTAGACAATCTTGCTATTTTTGGACTATTTCAAGACAATTTTTCAAATTTACAGCTTTATTATCCAAATAATAAAAAACGAATCCGAGCAAAGTCCAAATTCTAGTGCTATAATAAGACCATAGAACAAGATATTAAAACTTCTTTTTTTGAAAGGGTGATGGCTGATGATCAAGATGGATATCATCTCAGGATTCCTGGGTGTGGGAAAAACCACATTAATTAAAAGATATCTGGAAACACTCTCAGCGGTAGAGGAAAAAGTAGTTTTGATTGAAAATGATTTTGGCAGCATTGGCATCGACAAAGATCTGTTTACCGTTGGTGAATTAGATATTTACGAGGTTAACAAGGGCTGCCTTTGTTGTAGTCTCAAGAGTACCTTCATTAATACCCTAATTGAAATTGCGGAAAAGGTCAAACCGGACAGGGTAATTTTAGAACCGTCAGGAATTTTTATTCTCAGTGAAATATTTGAGTTGTTCCGGTATTGCCAGATTAGTGACAGCTATCAGATTAATAGTGTGGTTACGGTAATCGACGGTTTGCATTTTAGAGAGCAACAGCAGGCTTATGGTAACTTCCTAACCAACCAAATTGATAATGCCGGTACCTTATTAATTAGCAAAACCGACTTAATGGATGCCCAGGACACTCTAGCCATTGTCTCAGAGCTGAGTGAAGGCTTTGAAGGACAGGAAATCATAGCTCACAGCGCCACCGAACTTAGCGATGCGGAGATACTATCCATATTTAAGGGTGACGATAGGTTGCACGGCAAAGTTTTGCTAGGTAATGCCCTAAAGGATAAAAAAAGAGAAAGAAGCCATCTAGGCTTTAGCAGTTATTCTTTTTATGGTAATACTCCCCTCACCTCAGAGGTTTTAGCAGCTAAATTAAATTCTTTAAATAGTAAAGATTATGGCGATATTATAAGAGCAAAAGGTTTTATTAAAAAGCCAGACTCAGATAACGACTTTTGGGAATTTCATTATGTAAACGGCACCGTGGAAATAAACCCCAATCCTAAAAAGAATTTGAAAGCTGGTCTTTGCTTTATTGGCCGAGATTTGGATAAGGATTCCTTAGAAAATCTTTTCCAATAAAAAAGAAAAGCTTACTGGCATAAGCTTTTCTAAAGAGATTATAGCTATTCAATAAAGAAAACACCGAAAGGAGGATAGAATCTCAAAGAATTCCCCATCACTATCAGATTTGCTATAACATCATCATCATCTTAAGTTTAGCAAATCTCCTATGATGGCGCAAGGATTATTTTTAGGATATTTTTCTAAAAATAATGCAAAAAAAACAAAAATTATTTATATAATTAAAAAGGAGATTTTAACAATGGCAAGATTAGAATTTAACAAATTGGCTTATAATAGCGCTGAAGAACTTATTTTTGGTGAAGCTAAAAAACCCGTTACCTGTAAAAACGGTTTAGTAGTTGGCGGCGGCCAAGTAATTCCTGAATTAAACTATACCCTCCCTATGATGACAATTAAAGAAGAAACCATGCCTAGAGTCATCAAGCATTATCATGACATGACTGAAGACGCCTGCAAAAAGGCGATTGAACTGGAAGCCCCAGCACTTTGCTTTGAAATAGAATTATTACCTCCCTGCACCTTTGAACCCA
The DNA here is from genome assembly GCA_019415505.1 of Peptococcaceae bacterium. Taxonomy (GTDB): domain Bacteria; phylum Bacillota; class Dehalobacteriia; order UBA7702; family UBA7702; genus Cryptoclostridium. The sequence goes on from DXZC01000132.1 coordinate 3,547, forward strand.
AATGGGGTACTGAAGTTGTAAAAACTGTTGTTGACGTAGCTAAAGAATACGAAGCAAAATCCAACACCAAATTTGTAGTAAGAAATACTCCTGTTGACATTCGTGAAGGCGATGACCTGGAACATATGTATCATGGTAAGCATTGGGACGCTGTTTTGGAAACATTCATCGGCGGAGCCAAAGCTGGCGCCGACTTCATGGCTATTGAATCCATTGGCGGCAAACATCTCCATGACGACGCTTTGATGATGTGCCAACTGGATAAAATCCTCTTTGCTTTGGGTGTAGTTGGCTGCAAAGACATGGGTCTTCTTTGGGATGAAATCGTTAAAATCGGTAAAGAATACGATGCTATTCCTTCTGGCGATACTGCCTGCGGTTTTGGCAACACTGCTATGGTTTTGGCTAACAGAGGCTTAATTCCCAGAACCTTTGCCGCTGTTGACCGCGTAATGTGCGCTGTCCGTACTATGGTTGCTATTGAAGCTGGCGCTGTTGGTCCCGACAAGGACTGCGGTTATGAAGGCGTATACGAAAAGGCTATTACCGGTACCCCCATTTCCATGGAAGGCCGCACTTCCGCTTGCGCCCATAGTTCCACAGTAGGTAATATTGTTGGCGCCATGGCTGATTTCTGGTCCAATGAATCAGTAGAAAATAACCGTCTCTTAGGCGGCATGGCTCCTACTGTTTATACTGAACAACTCATCTATGATTGCCGTATGATGAACACAGCCAAAAAGCTGGGCAAAGCTCAAGACTTGAAAGCAATACTTGTTGAATCTGACGTGCATCTTGATCCCCACGCTTACATCATGGATCCTAAGGTTGTTATTGAAATATCCAAGAAAATTGTGGCAGCTAAAGGTCATTTTGCCAGAACAAAGGTTGCAGGTTTGGCTACTATTGACGTTCTCAGAAAAGGCTACAAAGACGGTTCTTTGGTTTTGGCCGACCGCGACGCCATGTATCTTGACATTATGGAAGACACTTTAAACAACGTAACCGACGATGTTGAAGCCTTCACTGCTGATATGATCAAGAACAACACCACTGAAAAATTTGTGCCCGCACAATATGATATGTAATTATTGGAATTAGCATAACGTAACTAACACCAATTAACATTAAGCAAACTCCATAGTAAGATTATATCCTCTCCAAAATCAAATACTTCTTATGCCTCTAAGGGAGCGGTCCCTTAGAGGCCTTTTTTTGCACTTTAATTTCAAGAACCTCAGCAACAAAATGCAAATTTAATTTAAATTAGGATAATTAAGCTTTTAATATTGAAATAAACATAAATTAGTTGTATAATATTTTTATAAGGGATAAGAATTAAGGCGGGGTGATAGTGTGAGCAATACAGAATTTCAATGGCTGGACACTTGTCCGGAAAAGGAATTTTTAGAAAAGACTTTGCAATCTTTTTCTACTATTAGCGGCTTAAAAGCACTGTTGGTAGATAAGGAGGGGCGCGCTGTCGTATCCACGGAAAACCAAATACCAGACTGTAAATTTTGCCAACTTATCAAGGCATCGCCCCTAGGGAAAGAGAAATGTCAGCGTTCCTATGCCAGGGCCGGCCGGGAAGCGGCGAAATATGGCGAACCCTATGTTTTCCGTTGTCATGCGGGTTTAGTTGCCTGGGCTGTACCTATTATAATTAACAAACATCAGGGCGCTGTAATTTGCGGTCAGGTGCTAATGTGGGAACCAGAGGACTATTTTCTCGATGAAATAGGCACTATGGTTAAAGGTTTGGATGTGGATATTTCCGAGGTAAAGATGGCGGCGCTACAGCTTAATGTGCTTTCCAGTGATAAGGTACAGGCCATTACCGACCTGCTCTTTGTTATCTCCAATCAAATAATGAACAAGGAAGCCACTTTTTTTGCGGAGCAAAAGAGCATTGCCGCTTATCAAGCTGTTCTATCCGAAGAAATCGCCGAGGCTAAGCATAATCCCAAAAAGAAGCTTAACCGCAATACCAGGGAATCCATTGAGGGGTTATCCCTACAGGGTAAAGAACGCGAGCTGATGGCCAAAGTTAGAAG
>DXZC01000133.1 GCA_019415505.1 Peptococcaceae bacterium
GCATTATATCCCGGTTAACCTCGGTATTAGCTGCCGAGGATATACCGGTATTTGTAATTTCCACCTTTAACACGGATTACTTTTTTGTGAAGGATGAAGACTTGAGCAAAGCCCTCTACGTTTTAGAGGACGAATATCAAACCGTTATAGACCAGGAAGATATTTAATTTCTGATATAGACCAGGAGAATATTTAATTTCTGAGCCCCTGGAAATCAAGGCCCTAACCGCTTCTATTACGTTGCCAGGCTGGCGATTAACGGTTAGCCCGGTTAATACTAAGCTAAGGGTAAATGTCAGCGCCGACCCCGACGGCGTTTAATCTACCGTTAATTGACCCTGGGGATTATCTCTGCGCCTAGGGGTTATCCCTGCACCGAGGGGTTATCCCTGCACCTGGGGGTTATCCCTGCACCTGGGGATTATCTGCCCCTGGGGGTTGCTGTCTCGCAGGCTCCCCGACAACCGCCATAATTTACAGCTTTGCCGCCTTAGGTGAATTTACGCCGCGATTTCACGGGAATTATAATTAAACCACGCCTTTATCGCGTGGTTTTCTTTATACAAAAAAGCAGCAAAGCCCTTTCGGCCTTACTGCTTCTAAGCACTGTTAGTACAGGGGGATAGCCAGGTTGCGACCGGAGGCGATCTGCGGCAAAAATGGCAACAAGCTGGCTTTGTCTCCCTTCATATTTAGGCGAGAGAGCTAAAAATTTTACTAATAATATGCCATGTTTGGGGGTACTTATCAATTATAGCGGCTTTTATGTCGTCTGGCGAGATTGTTTCCCGAAGGTTAAACAAATAATCCCCCCTGGGATTTTCACCAATGGCGATGGGGGCGTTGGCATAGCCGCCGGCTGCTATTTTCCCCCCTAGGGCGCAGCCCCCCAGGGCATAAATACCGATAGCGCAGCCCCCCAGGGCAAAGACGCCAATAGCCAAACCGCCTATGGCGATTGTTCCTAAGGAGATAGCGCCCACGGCAAGAAGCAGCCCCAAGGATAAGGCCCCTAAAGAAACTATGCCCCCGGAAAGAGCGCCGAGGGAGATTATACCGGCGGATATCGCCCCCAGGGAGATTATACCTTGGGCTATGTTGCCAATAGCCAGAACCCCCTTAGCCTTACGTAAGCCAGGCCCAAGATTAATATGGATCAGAGGTAAGCCCCGCAGCGTCCGGGGGCTTTTATACTCATAATGCCACCGATACGGCGGCATATTGAGGCCGGGACAGGCAGCGGGAGCAGTAGCGGCGTTAGCCTGACCCACAAGGGTATCAAGGGTAATACCGAACAGGCTACTGAGCTGTACCAGCTTATCCAGCTCCGGCGTTGTTTCCCCCAGTTCCCACTTGGAAACAGTTTGCCTCGTTACCCCCACCTTAGCCCCAAGCTGCTCCTGTGATAGTCCTTGCTGCTTGCGCAAAGAAATTAGCTGTTCCTTAAATTTTATTGACTCTGTAAATTTCGTTGCCTCTGTAAATTTCATGTCATTTGCCTCCTTTGCTGCTAAAAGTATAGCAGAGGAGTGTTAATTATTTCTACCATTTAACCCTGGAAGATTGTCAACCAAACTTAACATTCCTACTTTTAACCTGATTTACCAGGTAATATTATTATAGCAGTAATCTGTAAAACCGGCAATTCCTGAACCTAAATTATTTACCCTTTGGTCAAAACAGCTCTGCTCTGGTTAGGATAGACCTTTAGCAGACTCCGGTTTTTTATGGTACCGGCCATTGACCCAGGTAATATTACCAATCAGCAGTAAAAGAGGCTGGCCATCGAAAATAGATGGCCAGCCCCTTATTATTACATTATTACTATTAGCGAGGAATAACTTAATGAATAATCTAATAATCTAGCGACTTTAAGCTATAAGCTTATATTGCTTAAATTTCCGCTACAAGATTTATGATTTTAGCGGCCTCAGCCCTGGTGGCATTGGCTTTGGGGGCAAAGAGGTTGTCGCCCTTACCTTCAAGTATGCCGGCGGCCTTGAGCTGATAAACGTAGTCTTTAGCGTATTTAGCTATATCGGCGTCGTCCGCGAAGGTCTTGTCAGAGGCAGCGGGTAAAGCTATGCTCTGAGCTGTAGCGTAACGGCCGATCATGGTAGCCAAATCCTGCCTGGTTATTTGGGCCTTAGGTTCAAAGGTTGTGGCGCTGGTTCCTTCCACAATGCCCTTTTCCACCGCCCAGGCTACATGGGAAGCATAGTAGGTATCGCCTTCTACATCGCTGAATTTAGTCGTGGCGGGAGCCTGAGCAGAGGAATCCTCTACACCAGCTAACCTACCTAAGATAGTGACAAACTGGCCGCGGGTTATGTTGGCGTTGGGCTCAAAGGTAGTAGCCGAGGTGCCCTTCATAATACCTTCCGCCAAAACATACTTCACATAATCATAATGCCAGGCACTGGCGGGAACGTCGGTCATTACCGCTACATCAGTTACCACTTTTTTCACCCAAATGGGATTAGTAACCGCATAATTGCCTTCAGCATCCTTGACGGTGAAGCTATACCAGAGATTATCAGTGGCAAAATCAGGGGTTACGGTAAAGCTGACCTTGGTTCTGGGAGAGGTGCTGTCTTTATAATAGTCCTTGGTAGCCACAGCCTTGCCGTTTTGCCAGAGGGTTACTTCTGAGAGACCGTTGACAGCGTCAACCTCCATACCTAACTTCAATTCCGCGCCGTCTTTCACATATTGGGTGCTGCCAAACTCGGTGTTGGCGTTGGGAATCAGTACAGGACCCATAGTGGCATAGGCTTTACCGTTTACCAAAGCGTCCTTGTAATTATCTACAGTACATTCCGCAGCTTTGTCGCTACCGTCGCCCAAGTGGGCATACATCCGGATTATACCGGGATAGAGAGTGGCGGAGGCAGCGTCGTGCTGGTCGGAACCGGCGCTTAAATATTTTTCCTCGCCTTGGTTCCAGAAGGCCATAGCGGAAATGAGGGCGTTAGCGTCAATATTGGTCAAACCCAGAGCTTTAACTGATTCGCCCAGGGAATCCATATTAATGGATTTCCACGCCTCATCGGTGAGGACTTCCTTCATGCCGGTTAAATCCATGGTGGATTGCAGTTCTAAGAGGTCAAAGTCATCCCAACCTTCCTCTTTACCACCGTTAACGCTGGCTTGGTTGTTGAGGAAACCGTAGTCAGAATAGGGATGGTGCACAATAACTATAGCGTTATTGTCATGACCCACTTTAATTATATCCTGGGGTTTAGCGGTAGTGGGGTCAATGATAGCGCCATTATCGGTATCGCTATAATTTACACCCAACAGGCCCCAATGACCCCAACCGGGAGATACTTCCGTATTGGAAAGGAAGGGAACCCCCGCTTTTTGGGACATTGCCGCCATTTCGCCATTATGAATCCGGGAATCGTGGTCACTTACCACTGTGAAATTCAGTTTAGCGGCCATTTGCGCCCGGAACAGGTCTTCAATGGACGTGGAGCCGTCGCCATAATCGGAATGCTGGTGATTATCAGCGTTATACCAGCCTATTTCATTGGGGTTGACAACTGTAGGAATTTTGAAGGTATATTCCACGCCCTCGTCAGTTACATCTGTAGTATAGCTCTTAAATGTGGATTCATAATTAGCGCCATAGGAAGCCTTAAAGGTTACGTCCTTGGCTTTGGTCATGGTAAATGACACAGTATAGGGGTCTTTTTCATTTAAGGCGTCGGAGAAATAAGTGGTGCCGCCCAGGGTCTTGATTTCAGACTTAACGCCTTCAATATTGACTTTAAAGGGAATGGGGTTACCTTTTTCATCAATAGCCTTGAGAACTACTTTAGCGCCGTCCTCCAGTTTAAAGTCCTTAGTCGCGTCTTCTGTTAGAGATGTCTTATCGCTGGTAACGGCGGTGTAACCGGCGGCTTCCACCTTAAAGGTGTACTCATAGTCGCCGTTGTTCTGCACATTGTTCAGACCATCTTGATAGCCGGTTTTGGGCAGGTCTAAGCTATAATTACCCTCCGCGTCAGTAACGTCCCAAACAAAGGGCTGCATGTTGGCTCTAACAGTGCCAGCCACATGGCCGGAGGTGCTATTGGCGGAAGTTGCCGTTTCCTGATAAACCCCAACCTTTTGAGCTATAACATAGGCTCCCGCTACAGCTTTGCCTTGAGAATCTACAACCTTACCGCTGATTACCTTATGGTTTTCGGCGGCAATGCCATCACGGTCATAATGGCGGCTCATAATGGAAGCTGTTTCCGATTCGCCGGAAACCAAAACTTCACCGGTGAAATCATAGGTCTTATTGGGTTCTAAATCCTGAAGCTTGTACAGGTCTTTGTAACCGCTGGAACCTTTATAGGCGTCAGAGCCGTCCATTTGCACGGATACAGCGTAATTAGTGTTGTAGGTAACAACAAAATCGCCAAAGGCTTCCTGTACGCTCTCGGCGTCGCCAATGCGGATGCCGGTGGTTTTTAAATCAGGATAATAACCAAAGGGTCCAAACATGCTAGAGGCTAAGGTACTGAGAGAAAAGCCGCTGTACATATTTTTATAGGTAACTTTATTACCTTCAGGGTTAGTTACCTGAGCGCCTAAGGTTATGTAGTTGTTGCCATCCTCCAAGGTATAGGTGAGGATAACATCCAACGGTTTTTGCAGGGCGCCAAATTGGGTTTGGTCGTCAACGCCGTTTTTATCAGCGTCAGCCACCCAGTAGCGGGTAGTGACCTCAACCACTACTTTAGATGTGCTCTTATCGGTGACTTCAACCTTAATATTTTCTAAGAGGTTTTCACCATCGTAGGAACCAGTGGCTGTCCAAAGGTCGTTGAGGAACTCAACGTCATTAACCAGGTCCACGCCCATATCGCCGTCAGTGCCGTTAGCGCCCCTGATACCAATATCCAAAATGCTACCCTTGGTCATATTCCAATAGTTATTGGAATCAACAGCTAAAGAGAAGGCTATTTCATCGTTATAGACGGTTAGATCCTTATCGCCTATGGCCATGCCTTCAAAAATTTCCGTGGGGCCCTCCTTAACGCCGCAGTCGGCGTAAGCGCTGGATCCAAAGGCTAAAACCATGGCCAAAGCGGCAATAAGTATCAAGGCCATAAACATCATTTTATTGGCCCGCAATTTGGTATTGCTGAGGAGTTTTTCCATAATAAAATTTCCCTTCTTTCTCTTGAATGTCAACTTCTTTGCTAAGTTACGGCGCGCGCAGTCCACATGTATCCTATTTCACCTCCTAATTCTTTTTTTCCTCCGCCCTTACCCTTATATCTATATTGCCGCAAGCAGCGGGCAAAGGTTTTGGTGGCGGACTGTTTCACCTAATATTCCAGCCCACTATCCCCAAAATAAAGAAGGTAAAAGCCGGTAAAATAAAAATTCACATTGCATAGTTTCGGAGTTTATTTTACCAGGTTCAGCCTTGCTAAACCAATTTGCCTTTACCACAAATAACTAATATTTATCGACCCTAAGAGTCAGTTTTTTACTTTGGCCCCGCCAATTAGATTAAACTTAAGATAAATTACTTTAAAAAAATTAAATTCAGTATATCCTCTCTAGTTGAGATTATATAC
>DXZC01000134.1 GCA_019415505.1 Peptococcaceae bacterium
TTGTAATTAATCACATTTTATTATCCCATTTATCGGACATATAAAGTTATATAATATGTTTAAGATAAAGTTGAGCAGGGAGGTAGATAATATTATGATGGGGGATTTTGTCGTAATTGGTTTAATACTGTGGTCATTAGTTGCCATGTCCAAAAAATCCAGGACACGGCGGCGAAGAAAACGGGTTATGATGTATCGCTAACATTATTAGAGTGGTTTGGCTTATTAAACTATAAAATTAATTTGTTTAAAAAAAATATATTTGCGAAAAGACCAGCTATAAGCGGTCATATTTTTTGAGGTTAATTTTAATGAAGTTTGATTGATTTAAATATCCCATTCAAGAAATTTAGGAGAAATTTTCATTTATATTATCAAACTATATTAAGGTGAAAATTTATTGATAACTGGTATTTTGCAAATTTAATTGACAATTAGCTTTCAGAGTAACAAAAAATATGGTGTTTAATAATTTGTTTAAAATTGTTTTTGCTGCGCAATATTTTAAATAAAACAAGGGTTGAAACAAGCTGTTTTTTGAAAAGTGGCAAAAAAATACCTAATTTTGGCCATTTTTTCCAATAAAAATGGTGGTAAATGGTGGGGTTCTTGCAAAAAATTGCCCTCCGTGGTAGAATATGCTCTGTCGCTAAAGAAATCGGCTTAAAAGTTAGCGGACAAAACAGCGAAAACTTAATATGGAAAAACAGAATAAAGAGAAACTCAAGAGAGAAACATAATATTTTTTTAGTTTGGAGGAATCTTGTGAGTAAAAAAATAATCGGTCTTACTTTTCTTCTCTCCGTCTTATGTATTTCTTGCTTTTTAGGTTCAACTGGCGCTTTGGCGGCAGAATATACAGATACGAACCATTGGGCTAAGAATTCTATAGACTATGTTTCGGGAGAAGGTTGGTTTACCGGAGTATCGGAGAGTAAGTTTGAGCCAAACTCCGCCATGACCCGTGGTATGTATGTAACGGTTTTGGCTAGATTTGCCGAGGTGGACACTTCAACATCTGGTTTGTCATCTTTTTCTGATGTGTCCTCTTCCAGTTATTATGCATCGGCAGTAGCTTGGGCTCAACAAAACGGTATTGTGCAAGGAACATCAGAAAGTATATTCAGTCCTAATGAGGAAATTAGCCGGGAAGAATCTGTAGTAATGCTGAGCAGATTTTTGCAAGCTACCGGTCGGGTCTTGGATATACGCAATGATATCAAAATTTATAGTGATGAAGCCGAAATTAGCGACTGGGCTTACGATGCTGCTTATGAATTACAGAAATATGGCGTTGTTGTTGGTAATGCCAATAATGAATTTAACCCTCAGGATAACTTTACCAGAGCTGAAGCCGCTGTAGTATTCGCTAGACTGGATGGACAATTCCTGGAAAACTACATTGCAGTTCCAGAAGAGGAAGATGAAGAGGAAAACACCAATACTACTCCTGCGGGTCCTACAGGTAGTTATATAGGTTCCTTTAAAAGCACCTTTTACTGCCCCGGTAGTTGTTGTAATGGGTCTTGGGCCGGTCAAACTGCCCTGGGCGTCAAGCCTACTGTGGGACGTACAATAGCGGTGGATCCTGCGTACATCAAATTAGGTTCCTATGTTTACCTGGAATTTGCTGACGCCCGCTTGATGCAGTACAATGGTACCTACCGCGCTGAGGATACTGGCGGCGCGATTAAAGGTTACCGTATAGACGTTCTTTTAGGCAGCCACTCAGCTTGTAACGCGGCTGGCGTAGGTAACGTCAATGTATATTTACAATAACAGAGGCCTACAAAGCCTGGAAAATAAAGAAGCGGAATTCCCGCTTCTTTATTTTTTAGTTTTGTAGGGTTTTCTCAATTAGCTAACAATATTTATAATGGTGAATCACTATTTTCTCATGAATTATTTTACGGGGCAGCGGCAATAGTTCTAGGGCGCATAATTTAAATTAAATAATATTTTAAGAAAAAGACTATATTAGCCTTAACTATTGTGTGCCTCATTGGCGCTGAGAGTCATTTTATTCCCGGAAAAACAAAAATATGGGTAAACTTATTAGGGTTAAGATTTGTCCTTATATTTCTCCTCAATAGCGCTTATTGCTAACACCTAGAAAATTTTTTTAATATCTTGGTTATATAGCCGTTATTTACCTTGACAGAAAAGAGGCTTATTTCGTATAATATGTAAGATAAGAAACTGGATGAAAATACCAACCAGTACAGAAAGGCAGCCTAATTGCGAAAAGGCCCCTTTTGTTGAGAATAACGCCGGTAAGAGGCATAGTTAAAACGTGGGTTCTCTAAACCCATGGAATGGAGATTAAACCATGAAACGAAACAGCAAAAAGTGCTATCTTGTCTTAGCGGATGGCACGGTATACTCAGGTAAGTCCTTTGGGGCTGCTGGTAGCGCCCTAGGTGAGGTGGTGTTTACCACCAACATGACAGGGTATCTCGAAACCCTGACAGACCCCAGCTATTATGGTCAAATCGTAGTGCAAACATTTCCATTAATCGGTAATTATGGTGTCATACCCCCAGACCGCGAAAGTGAAAGAACCCAACTCCGAGGCTATATAGTCAGAGAGTGGTGCGATACTCCTTCTAACTTCCGCAGTGAAGGGGATATTGACACCTTTTTAAAAGACAATAATATCGTTGGCCTGTGGGATATAGATACCCGTTCCTTAACCAGGAAAATCCGCTCTCATGGCGTAATGAACGGCGCTATTGTGGAAAACCGGGAGGATATTACGGCAGAGTTAATGGCCTGTTTGCAAAAGTCCACTATTAGGGACGCCGTAGCCTCGGTATCCCCGCAAGAGTCGGTACAGTCCCAGGCAGCGCCGCCCCACTATAAGGTGGCCTTGTGGGATTTAGGCGCCAAAGCAAATATTGAGCGGGAACTGCATATATGTGGCTGCGAGGTGATACGGGTATCCTGTGAAGCCACGGCGGAGGAAATTGCCGCCCTGGAAGTAGACGGCGTTGTTATTTCCAATGGCCCTGGCGATCCCATTGATAATCCCAAAGTCATCGAGGAGGTAGGTAGGTGGTTGGAGAAGAAGGTGCCAACTTTCGGCATCTGCTTGGGTCATCAGGTCATGGCTCTTTCTCAAGGCTGTAAAACTGAGAAGCTGAAATATGGGCACCGCGGCGGTAATCAGCCGGTTAGGGAATATCCCAGTGGCGAATTATATATTACCAGCCAAAATCATGGCTATACCGTATCATTGGACAATCTTCCCAGTCATGTGCAGCTACTTTATGAAAATGTCAGCGATAAAACCTGTGAGGGTTTAATCTATCAAGGTTATCCGGCCTTCTCCGTACAGTTCCACCCTGAGGCTTCCGGCGGCCCGCTGGATACCAATTTCCTTTTCCAACGCTTTATCAATTTGATGGGAGGTGACGGCAATGCCACTAAATGAGAGAATTAAAAAGGTTTTAGTTATTGGCTCCGGCCCTATCGTCATAGGACAGGCTGCGGAATTTGATTACGCCGGCACTCAGGCTTGCCGGGCTTTAAAAGAAAAGGGGCTGGAGGTTGTCCTAATCAATCCCAACCCAGCCACTATTATGACAGATAACGTCATTGCCGATAAAATATATATTGAACCCCTGACTACTGAGGTTGTCAAGCGCATCATTAAGGCGGAAAAGCCTCAGGGCTTCCTCTCTACCTTGGGGGGACAGAGCGGTCTTACCCTGGGTATGCAGTTAGCTAAGGAGGGCTTCTTTGAGCAGGAAGGCGTGGAAATGCTAGGCGCCAGTCTGGATACTATTGATAAGGCGGAGGATCGGCAAAGCTTTAAAGATGTTATGACTGAAATAGGGGAGCCTATAATTCCCTCTTTAGTTGTGCACGATGTGGAAGCGGCCATAAAATTTGCGGAAGAAATTGGCTACCCTGTCATTATTCGTCCGGCGTTTACCTTGGGAGGGAGCGGCGGCGGTATGGCCCCCAATGAGGAATCTCTGCGGGAAATCGCGGAAAACGGTTTGCGGACGTCGCCCATTAACCAGATTTTAGTGGAAAAATCCGTAGCCGGCTGGAAGGAAATTGAATTCGAGGTTATGCGTGATAGCAAGGATAATTCCGTAACCATCTGTAGCATGGAAAACCTCGACCCAGTTGGTGTGCATACCGGGGACAGTATAGTCATTGCTCCGGCGGTTACACTGTCCGATAAAGAGTACCAAATGTTGAGAAGCGCCGCTTTGAACATTATTGGCGCTTTAAAGGTAAATGGTGGCTGTAATTGCCAATTTGCTTTAAATCCCAATTCTTTTGAATATGCGGTTATTGAGGTTAATCCTCGTGTCTCCCGCTCCTCGGCCTTAGCCAGTAAAGCCACGGGTTATCCCATTGCCAAAATAGCTGCTCTTATAGCCATTGGCTTTAATTTAGATGAAATCAAAAATGAGATTACCGGTAAAACTTACGCTGAGTTTGAACCCACCCTTGACTATGTGGTGCTGAAAATGCCCCGTTGGCCTTTTGACAAATTTGTCTATGCCAAACGTACTCTGGGTACTCAGATGAAGGCCACCGGTGAAGTAATGTCTATTGCTCCCAATTTTGAACAGGCTCTAATGAAATCTGTGCGCGGGGCTGAAATCGGCCAGACTACCTTGCGGATGCCTAAAATGCAGGAACTCAGCGACGGGGAGTTGCAGGAGGCCGCGACCGAGCCCACCGATGAGCGGCTTTTCGCGGTTTATGAATGTATTAGGCGGGGCATACCCCTAGAGGAAATTCACAGTTGGAATATGATAGATATCTGGTTCCTGGCGAAGTTAAAGAATATCTGGGAGCTGGAAGAAGCTTTGTCCCAAGAGACTTTGGATGACGAACTTTATTGGGAAGCTAAAAAGAGAGGCTTTCTCGATAAGGATATTGAGTCATTAAGCGGACAGAAAATAAAAAATCCCCTCGTGGCGTCCTATAAAATGGTGGATACCTGTGCCGGGGAATTTGCGGCGGAGACCCCCTATTTTTACAGCACCTTTGACCAGGAAAATGAGGCGGCTACCTTTATAGAGCGTCACGCCACAGATAAAAAGCGGGTTGTGGTCTTTGGTTCCGGGCCAATTCGTATTGGTCAAGGTATAGAGTTTGACTATGCCTCTGTTCACTGCGTGTGGACTTTAAAGGAAGCTGGTTATGAAGTTATCATGGTCAATAACAATCCGGAAACAGTGTCCACTGACTTCAATACTGCCGACCGCCTTTATTTTGAGCCTCTGACCCCGGAAGATACGGCTCATGTCTTGGCGACGGAAAAGCCCTACGGCGTGGTGGTGGCCTTTGGGGGCCAAACCGCTATTAAACTCACTAAGGCTTTACAGGAAGCCGGAGAAAATATTTTAGGCACCCAAGCGGATAGTATCGACATCGCTGAAGACCGGGAACGCTTTGATGAAATATTGGAAGAATACGACCTCAAACGTCCTAAGGGTGAAACTGTATTTACCGCTGACGAAGCCTTGGCAGCGGCTAATAG
>DXZC01000135.1 GCA_019415505.1 Peptococcaceae bacterium
ATATTATCTTTATGTACTTATTGCAAGTTGATTTTAAAAATACATCTTAAAAGTCAAAATACTTAACCCCTTAGCCACAAATTTTACAAGAGAAAAATATATTTTCAACATTTCGGAAAAATAACGCTAAAACACTGGTTTTAGTTAAAGTGTAAATATAACCGGTAAAAACTCAAACCCCACCCTCTAGCAATCTCATTGAATTGGTTACTGAACTATGGTAAAATAACTTCATACTTTCTGCCAGGAGGTAATAAATTTGGCTGTTAATTTAATAACCAGCAATTACCGCAGCTCCTTCCGGTTTCTACATCAGCGTCTGAATCTAATTGCCATAACAAGCGTAGCATTTATTGGCGCCATGTTGCTAACCCTGTTTTTGCTTCAAAATATAGGTGGTGTTAAAGAAATACTTGCCAGCTATATGGCGGACATAATGGCTCAAATATCCCCAGATGATACGGCGCACGATTTGTTTTTGTTCATTTTTACGAATAATTTACGGGCCATGACTACCATGATTGCAATGGGCGTCTTGCCCTTTGTCTTTATGCCTATTATTTCAATAGTGGTTAATGGGAGTATGATTTCATTTGTAGCATTAATCAGTTGGGAAAAAGGACTAAATATAGCTGCATTTTTAGGTTATATTTTACCCCATGGCATTATTGAGATACCGCTTCTCATACTTAGCTGCGCTCTGGGCTTTTACCTCTGCCTGAGCCTAACCAAAAAAATCATTAGTGAGGTTAGTATCAAAGAGGCCTTGATAAATATTTTCCGCACCTATGTCCTGATTATATTGCCGGGTATTTTGGTGGCAGCCCTGATTGAAGCTTATATTACGCCCTACATCGGCAGTCTCTTTATGTAATTGCCTAATTCCATAACTATGAAAAACAGCGGTTTAACCGCTGTTTTTTTGTCTCAATAAATCATCTTATTTAAAATGCCACCCCTGGAAAGTACGACGCGATAGAATTGGCGTTAAAATAATGACCGTAAATTGGTCCGAATCCACAAGGGCTAAAGCAAAGCAGCGGATTAACTGGGTAAATGGAATAAACTGGCTATGATAACGCCGCTAAGTTTAAATCCTAGCCATTTAGCTTAGTATTATTTAGGCAATTCAATTTTCGGCTTTGTGGCTGACTTGCGATACAAAACAAGGCAATGACCAATGGTTTGCACCAGTTCAGCATTGAGAGCCTGGGCCAATTTCGCGCCGGCGTCCTTTACTTCCTCTGATGAATTCTGTAAAATCTTAACCTTTATTAGTTCCCTAGCCTCCAGGGTTTTATCAAACTGGCTTATCATATTATCACCAATACCATCTTTACCAATTTGCTGTATTGGCTCCATGGTCATGGCCATACTGCGTAAATACCTCTTTTGCTTGCCTTTAAGCATAATCCCTCCACAATTAAGTTTAACTCATATATTCTAGTTCAATGCCGTAGATGAATACCGTATCGCCGTCTTTAGCTCCAGCTTGGCGCAGACCATCGTCTAAACCCATGGCCTTAAAAATGCGCTGGAGACGCTTAACGGCATCTTCATTATTAAAATCCGTCATGGCTACCCATTTTTTTACCTCAGGGCCTTCCACCACAAAATCGCCGTATTCGTTCCGTTTGATTACAAAGGGATTCCGCTCCTCTAAGGTAGTTACCTTTACTTCCTCAGTGGTTACTGGCTCCTCGGCGTTCGCAGTTTGAACTATTTCATAAATACGGTGTAAAACTTTTTTTATGTTTTCACCTTGCACAGCGGAAATGGGATAAATCTCATATTTATCGCCATATTTTTTTACCAGACGCTCGTAATTGGCCTGGGAGTCGGGCAAATCCATTTTATTGGCAGCTATTATTCTGGGCTTGGCCCCTAAATCCTTCTTATACTTGGCCAGTTCCCGGCTAACTACCTCAAAGTCCAACAAGGGATCGCGCCCCTCTTGCCCCGACATATCCAATAAATGAATCATAGCTTTAGTGCGCTCTAAATGCCGGAGAAAATGATGACCGAGCCCGGCGCCTTCATGGGCGTTTTCGATTAGCCCAGGTACATCCGCTATACAAAAGCTTTGTCCGCCGCCTAAATTGACAATACCTAAATTAGGCTCCAAGGTGGTAAATGGGTAGTCGGCAATTTTAGGTTTAGCTGCGGAAACCCGAGAAATAAAGGTAGACTTGCCGGCATTGGGCATACCTACTAAGCCCACGTCCGCTAAGACCTTTAGCTCCAAACGCACCCAAGCCTCCTCACCCGGCTCACCCTTTTCCGCAAAGTGCGGCGCCTTTTCCCGGTTAGAAGCAAACCTGGCGTTGCCCCGGCCGCCCCGACCGCCCTTGACAATGAGCGCCTTCTGTCCGTCGGCAACTAAATCAGCAAATATTTCTTCCTCGCCGTCAAACCGCACAATCGTACCCTGTGGCACCTTTAAATAAATATCAGCGCCGGATTTACCTATTTTATTGCTGCTTTGACCGTTCTCGCCTCTGGGGGCTTTGTAGTGCTGCCTCATTTTAAAATCCAGTAATGTACTGAGATTATGGTCAGCCACTAAATATACGCTGCCGCCCCGGCCGCCGTCGCCACCATTGGGCCCGCCCTCCGGCACATATTTCTCCCGCCGGAAGGAGACTATGCCGTTGCCGCCGTCCCCTGCTTTTAAATATATTTTTGCTCTATCATAAAACATAATTTTCTCCCAACTGTCAAGGCCATATATTTGCCCATAGTATACCCAGGAAAATAGTAAAAATGCCGGAGCTTAAGAAGCTCCGGCACAAAATACAGCGTCCTTATCTTTGGGGATACACGCTAACTTGCTTTCTTGTATGGCTCTTAGTCTCAAATCTTACATAGCCATCCATTTTAGCAAACAGAGTATCGTCTCCACCCAAACCTACGTTATTTCCAGGGTGGAATCTGGTACCCCGCTGTCTTACCAGGATACTGCCGGCTGTCACAAACTGACCGTCATGTCTTTTGAGACCCAGCATTTTAGGTTTACTATCGCGACCGTTTCTGGAACTACCGCCTGCTTTTTTATGTGCCATGAGAATTCCACCTCCTTATATAGCAATACTTTTAACTAAAATTTCTGTGTATGGTTGGCGATGACCGTTTTTCGTATGAATATTTTTTTTGGGCTTGTAATGCACGACCACTACTTTCTTACCCTTGCCCTGACTTACTACTTCACACACAACTTTGGCGCCTGCCACAACGGGAGTGCCAATTTTTAAACCGTCATCAGTTTTTACGGAAAGCACCTGGTCGAAAGTTATTTCCGCGCCTTCTTCCAAAGCTAACTTTTCTACCTTAATTTTATCACCTTCAGCAACTCTGTACTGTTTGCCGCCGGTTTCGATAATTGCGTACATTTATGTACCTCCTCATATTACTCGCTCTTCTTCGGGGGGAGCCGAGCTCCACTTAACCCACAAGATGCGGTTGAAACGAACATTATAATTATATAGTAAGGCGCTGCCATTGTCAAGGCATTTTTATTTTTCGCCCTTAAACTTAATTTGACAATATTAGCCAGGGCAAATATAATAAAAGTGTGACATAAACTTCATAGAAAGCTCAACATATTATTATGGCATCAACTTGACGTATTATTATAGCATAAAAAGGAAGGAAGAGCAACAACTATGGCTTTTAACTGGGAAATCTTAGCTCTTTGGTTTATGTATTTCATGGTCTACAGCATATTGGGCTGGGCTGTGGAGACAGTTTACTGCTCCGCTATTCAGCGGAAAATAGTGGAAAGAGGTTTTTTAAACGGACCTTACTGTCCTATTTACGGCGTTGGCGCCGTAATTGTCCTGTTGGTTTTAGACCCCTACATTAACCAGCCCGGGCTGATTTTTATTCTGGGTTTAATTTTAACGACAATTTTAGAATATTTAGTCAGCGTTATCATGGAAAAATTATTTCATATGCGCTGGTGGGACTATTCCCAGCACCGGTTTAATATTAACGGCCGGGTCTGCCTCTTAAACTCCACCTTATTTGGGTTTCTCTGCCTAATCCTCACCTTAGTTATACACCCCTTGGTGGTTAATCTACTGGGGAAAATTCCCGCTAATTGGCTCTATGTAACCAGCGCCGCTTTATTGGCGGTAATTACCCTAGACGCCGTCTTATCTGTCTTAGCTACGATTAAGCTGGATAAGCACTTGGCTAAAATCAAGGAAATACAGGAACAGCTTAGGGAGAATTTAGAGGACCTCAAAGAGGATTTAGAGGACTTTAAAGATGATATAACAGAGTTTAAAGACGAGCAAAACGAAAAATTCCGGGAGTGGCTGGGTGAACACGGCGACGCCTTTGATGATATGAAGGACGCCCTGGAACAGTGGTGGTCGGAAAACAAAGCCCGCCGGGATAAACGGAACGCTAAATGGGAGCAGCTGCTGTCAGCCTTAAAAAAACCAGCCAATTACCAGGAACGGCGGCTCATGCGTTCTTTCCCCAACCTGGCCCATAACAACGCTAAATTAAACGAATTCCTGAGAGAGCTCCAAGATAAGGTAAAAAAGAAAGTGAAATAAGTGAAAACAGCAAAAGAAATTTTAAAACAATATTTTGGCTATGACGATTTTCGGGAGGGCCAAGCCGCAATAATTGATTCCCTGGCAAATAATCGGGACGCTTTAGGTATAATGCCCACTGGCGCCGGAAAATCACTGTGCTATCAAATACCCGCGATTATGAAAGAAGGAATTACGCTGGTGGTTTCCCCGCTGATTTCCCTCATGCAGGACCAAGTAGGGGCTTTGAACCAAACGGGAATTCGCAGCGCTTACCTCAATAGCTCACTGACAGCCAGGCAGTATGCCAAAGCTCTGGAATACGCCGGCCAGGGGGTTTATAAAATTATTTACGTGGCGCCGGAAAGGCTGGCCAGTGAGGGCTTCCTCAGCTTTGCCCGCAACGCCAATATTACCATGGTATGCGTCGACGAGGCCCACTGCGTTTCCCAATGGGGTCAGGATTTCCGGCCCAGCTACTTGAAAATTAGCGCCTTTATTAAGAGCTTACCCCACCGGCCGGTGTTGGGCGCCTTTACCGCCACAGCGACAAAAGAGGTTAGGTCTGACATCATAAATCTCCTGGAGCTGGAAAATCCCCAAGTTTTGCTGACGGGCTTTGACCGGAAAAACCTCTTTTTTGCCGTAGAAAAACCCCGGGACAAAATGGGGGCCTTACACAGTTATGTCCAGGAATTTCAGGGGCAAAGCGGCATAATATATTGCCTTACCCGAAAAACAGTGGAGGAGGTCTGTTTTCGTCTGCGGGAAAAGGGCTTTCCAGCCACCCGTTATCACGCCGGCCTCAGTGAAACGGAACGGCGGCAAAACCAGGAGGACTTTCTTTACGATAAAAGCCCCATTATGGTGGCAACCAATGCCTTTGGCATGGGGATAGATAAATCCAACGTCCGCTATGTTATTCACTACAATATGCCCAAAAACCTGGAGAGCTATTACC
>DXZC01000136.1 GCA_019415505.1 Peptococcaceae bacterium
GTGGGCTCGGAGATGTGTATAAGAGACAGCTTAACTACAGAGGGAGCTGAAGAAATAGCCCGCCGTTCCCGTGGCACCCCGAGAATCGCCAACCGTTTGCTGCGCCGTGTGCGTGATTACGCCGAGGTCAGGGCTGACGGTAAAATTGACGGTCAAGTTGCCCTGGAGGGCTTAAATATGTTGGAAGTTGATCCCCTAGGTTTGGATAGTGTGGATAAAAAAGTGGTAACAGCTATCATTGAAAAGTTCAAAGGGGGACCGGTAGGGGTAGAAACTATTGCCGCTACTATAAACGAAAGCGCAGATACTGTCGAGGATGTATATGAACCATTTTTAATGCAGTTAGGCTTTGTGGATAGAACTCCCCGGGGCAGAATGGCTACAGCGGCAGCCTATAAATACCTGGGCTACTCTGCACCTGACGTTGCAGATGAAAATAGCGGAACCTTATTTCCCACCGATTAACTGATTAATAGGAGGCTATACTATGAGAGTCCTGTTACATGCTTGTTGCGGTCCCTGTTCCCTGTACCCTATCGAGGTTTTACGGGAGCAAGGGGTGGATTTCGCCTTATTTTACGCCAATCCCAATATTCATCCCTTTAAGGAATGGAAAGAACGAAAAAAAACCTTTGTGGCGGTAGCGGAAAGCGCTGGCGTGAAGTATTGGGTTGACAAGGACTATCCCTTAGAGGATTTCTTGCGTGAACAGCTCAGCCAGGAGGACAGGTGCGAATATTGCTATGTCCGGCGGCTCACTTTAGCGGCGGAAAAAGCTGTAGCTGAAGGTTATGATGCTTTTTCCACTACCTTGTTAGTTAGTCCATATCAGAACCATGACTTAATTCGGGATATCGGCCAGCGATTGGCTGAAGTGTATGAAATAGAGTTCTTTTATCATGATTTCCGGCCAGGCTTTACCTGGGCTCAGGATAAGGCGGTAGCTGACGGCTTATACCGTCAAAAATACTGCGGCTGTATCTTCAGCGAAAGGGACAGGTATAAGAAAAAAGCCAAAAATAAACAAGAAGCGGTGGTTAAATGAAAAGGTTGCTTAAAAGGCAAAGCCTCCTACTGGCAGTAGCTTGTTTTGCCTTTATTTTCGCTTTGGCCCCAGGGGTCCGGGCCTACGATAATTATAATAATCCCATTAGAGTGCATCTCAGCAGTGTTTCCGGCAGCGTATCCGCTCAAATAACCCAGGGAAATTACGCTGTTTTAAATAGCTCCGGGCAAAAAGTCTCCTCTGTCCAGGCTGGCCAATCAGTTTCTTTGGCTGTGGGGCAAACCTTATCCTCCCAGGATGGTCAGGGTAGGTTTAAGTATAACAGCAAGGAGTATCGGGGGGATTTGTTCAATACGGGGGCAGGTAGTAAAACTTATCAGGTCAACCGCTTAGGCATGGAAGAGTATCTTTACAGTGTGGTAGCCCTGGAAATAGGGGGTTACGCTCCAGCTATTGAGGCTTTAAAGGCCCAGGCAGTGGCAGCCAGAAGCTTGGCTTGTTTTGCCAAAAAATCTCCCCGTACGCCATATTACGATGTGGTTTCTACCACTTCAGACCAAGCTTACGGCGGCTTTAGTTCCGAGGGTTACAGTACCTCTCCAGCGTCGGTAAGTTACCGTATCAGAGAGGCCTGTAAAGCCACTGAAAGCCTGGTCATGTATTACAATGGCAGTCTGATTAAAGGGATATACTGCGCCAATACCGGCGGCCATTCCGCCGCCGCCGCAACGGTTTGGGGCGGTGATTACCCTTACCTCCAAGGGCGGTACGTTCCCTATGATTCCCAGAGCTTTGTGGCGGATAATTATTCAGATTCATCCCAAAGTTCTTATCAAGCCGTAAAGACCCCCACCAGCTATCAGTGGCGGAAAACTTACAGTTATAGTGATGTGGTAAGCAAAATCCAGGCTGCCACTAATCAAAAAATCGGCGTTTTACAGGATATTGTTATAGAACACGCTGACGGGGGTTATGCTAAAGCCGTAACCTTTGTGGGTAGCGCCGGCAGCGTAACTTTAAGCGGCGAAAAGGTCCGCTCCAGTTTATCATTGCGCAGCGGTACCTTTAGTGTGGTCTTAGGTGAAAGCATTGGCGCGCTACAGCCTTTTTCCCTGCAATATTTAGATAGCGATAACTTTGGCCGTTTCCTGAACCGGAGCGGTAAAGTGGTAAATTTTCAGGGACGGGGTTACGGACATAGCGTGGGCATGAGCCAGTGGGCTGCCTGTATAATGGCCTATCAAGGTATAACCTATCAAGAAATTTTAAATTATTTTTACAGTAGCAACAGTAATGCCCTGACTATAGAAAGATTTAAAGGATAAGAGCATGAAATTAGAGGATTTTAATTACTATCTGCCGGAAGAACGTATTGCCCAAAGGCCCGCGGATAAACGGGATAAGAGCAAGCTTTTGGTGTTGTCTAAAACCGGCGGAACTTGGGAGGATAAAGTATTCTCTGATATCAAAGAGTATGTGGGCCTTGGCGATGTTTTGGTAGTCAACGAAACTAAGGTTATTCCCGCCCGCCTTTTCGGTCAGCGTCCCACCGGCGGTAAAGTGGAGATATTTTTGCTCAAGCGCCGCCAAGACGATATTTGGGAAACCCTGGTGCGACCGGGTAAAAGGGTGCGAATTGGGGATACCATAACCTTCGGTGACGCTGATATTAGCTGTAAGGTGCTGGACACTACAGACAGCGGCGGGCGTATTGTGGAATTCTCCTACAAAGGAGTTTGGGAAGAACAGCTTGACGCCATTGGCACCATGCCTCTACCCCCCTATATCCATGATTACCATGGCGATATGGGGCGCTACCAAACTGTCTATGCCAACGTACCCGGTTCTGTGGCCGCGCCCACTGCGGGGCTTCATTTTACGCCGGAGCTGCTCAATGAGTTAGAGGAAAAAGGTGTAAAAATAGCTAAGGTCAATCTTAGCGTTGGCTTGGGCACCTTTCGGCCGGTAGAGGAGGAAAATATTGAGGACCATAAGATGCACGAGGAATTTTATGAAATCAATTCTCTGGCTGCGGCTATGGTCAACGAGGCCAAGGCCAACGGTGGCAGAGTGATATCCGTAGGCACTACCTCTACTAGGGTTTTGGAGACAGTGGGCCAGGATAATGGTTATGTGGAGGCCGGCAGCGGTTGGACCAACGCCTATATATATCCGGGCTACAAATATAAGGTAATAGATGGTCTAATCACCAATTTTCATTTGCCTAAAAGCTCCTTGCTGATGTTGGTATCAGCCCTGGCAGGTCGTGAAAACATATTGCGGGCTTATGAACACGCGGTTGAATCCGATTACCGCTTTTTTAGCTTTGGCGATGCGATGCTCATAATTTGATGGCGCTATCATAATTTTTTAGAGGTAAAGATATGTTAAAGTTTGAAATTTTAGCCCAGGACGGCGGCGCCCGTTTAGGGCGGGTCGTTACGGCGCACAGCACAATAGAAACCCCTGTTTTTATGCCTGTAGGCACTCAGGCTACGGTAAAAACCGCCACACCGGAGGAAGTTTGGGACACGGGCTCCCGGATTTTGTTAGCTAATACCTATCATTTATATTTGCGCCCGGGTCATGCCTTAGTTAAAGAGGCTGGGGGACTCCATACTTTTATGAACTGGCCAGGCTCTATTTTAACGGATAGCGGCGGCTTTCAGGTTTTTAGTTTAGCGCCTAAGGTCACTGACGAGGGGGCGGAATTCTGCAGCCATATTGATGGTTCACGGCATTTTTTTACGCCAGAAAAGGTCATGGAAATTGAAATGTCTTTGGGGTCTGACATTGCGATGGTTTTTGACGAATGTTCCCCGGCTGACGCCTCTTATGACCGGGCTTATAAGGCTATGCAACGCACTTACGCTTGGGCAAAACGCTGTAAAGCTGCCCATAGCCATGAGTATCAGAATCTTTTCGGTATTGTGCAGGGGGGAGTCTATGCTGATTTGCGCTTAGAGAGCGCCAAGCAGATAACTTCTTTAGATTTTCCCGGTTATGGCATTGGCGGACTTTCCGTAGGTGAGCCCAAGGAGAAAATGTACGAGCTGTTGGAGGTTTTGGACCCGGTTTTACCGACGGAAAAACCACGTTACCTCATGGGAGTGGGGAGTCCGGACTGTCTGGTAGAGGGTGTTAAAAGGGGGGTAGATATGTTTGACTGCGTACTGCCTACCCGTATTGCCAGAAATGGTACGGTATTTCACCCCACAGGTAAGCTGGTGCTGCGTAACGCCACCTATGCCCATGATTTTGCACCCATTGATGAAAATTGCGGTTGTTACGCCTGTCGCAACTATTCCCGGGCCTATATACGTCATTTGCTAAAAGCCGGCGAGGTTTTAGGTATTCGCCTCACTACCATGCACAACCTTTGGTTTTTACAGAGGCTCATGGCGGATATACGCGAATCTATACAGGCCGGCACTTTTGCCGAGTTTTACAAAAACTTTTTTGCCCTTTATCGAATGTGAAAAATATTTTGTGAAAATGTATAGACACGGGGAAGCAAATCAATTATAATAGTAGCATTAGGACAAAAAGGAGTGAAACTATTAATGAGCAACAGCATCGTTTGGACAGTCATCTACTTTGTGGCTATCATTGCGATTATTTATTTCTTGTTAATTCGTCCGCAAAAACAAAGAACGAAAAAACATAATGAAATGATCGGCAGTTTAAACCTGGGAGTAGAGGTTGTCTCTATTGGCGGTATCCACGGTGAAGTTACCCGTATTAAGGATGACACTATTTGGATGAAGATAAGCAATAACGTGGAAATCGAACTGGAGAAATCTGCCATTGGCAGGGTGGTCAGTTAAGGTTGAATGAAGAAAGACTTCTGCGTTGCAGAGGTCTTTTTTACATATCAGGATGTTAGGAGTGAATTTGATGACGAAAGCGGCATCTAACGGTAGAGTCAAGATTGCCTTGATTTCTATCTTGGTTTTTGCGGCGGTAGCAGCTACTATACTGCTAGTGGGTAAATATCCCAGTCTTCTTCACTTAGGCTTAGACCTGCAGGGCGGCGTAAGCGTTACCCTAGAGGCCCAACCGGAAGAAGGGAAAACAGTTACTGAAGATGAAATGGATAATCTTATGGCCATCATGAGTACGCGTGTGGATGAATTCGGCGTATCTGAGCCTTTGATTCAAAAAGAGGGCGATGATAGGATTATCGTGGAATTAGCGGGCCTGAGCGACCCTGACCAGGCTGCGGATATGTTGGGTAAAACCGCTAAGTTAGAGTTCCGCGATCCTAACGGCGAGATAGTTCTCAGCGGGACTGATCTGACTGACGCTTATGTTTCCCAGGATAATGGCGGTAAATATGTGGTAGCCTTAGAATTTTCCAAGGCTGGCGCTGAAAAGTTTGCCGCTGCCACTGAGAAATTCTTAGGACAGGTTATCAGCATTAACCTGGATGATAAGGCTATATCC
>DXZC01000137.1 GCA_019415505.1 Peptococcaceae bacterium
ATAAGTTACCTCAACAAAGGGCATTAACATACATACTAAAGAAACGATAAGGGCAGTGCGAACAATCTCTTTAATTTTTTGGTTTGTTTGCGCTTTTTCCATTGGTGATGCATTCATAGTTAAACTTCCTCTACTATTTATCAAAAAAACCGTCAAAATTCATTGACGGCTGATGTGAAATTACCTGTCAAAGAGGTGAAACGCCATAAATTATGTTCCTGACTCAGCTAAGATATTAAAATCCAAGCCACACAGTGGCTGACCCGCTCAAGATTTTCACTTGATTCCATAAGATATGAACATATTAATTTAATTTATTGTACAACAAGTAGCTGTAAAAAGCAATAAAAAAGCAAAAAACCAGTAAATCTTCTTGAGTTTTTCTTGCATTGTCATACCACTTGTTATAAAATTAATGAGTTAGGTAAAGGAGGAGAAGAATGCATAAACATGGAGGCGACGTATATACCTATAAAAATGTGATAGATTTTTCCGCTAATATAAATCCCTTGGGAATACCAGAAAGCGTTGTAGCGGCTGCAACTAAAGGGGCAAAACTAGCTGCCCAATACCCTGACGTTCAGTGTCGGGAGCTTAAAGCAGCTTTAAGTGAGCACGAAAACATGCCGCCTGAACAAATAATCTGCGGCAACGGCGCCGCTGATTTGATTTTTTCCTTGGTCTTGGCGGTAAAACCCCAAAAGGCGCTAATTTTAGCCCCTACTTTTTATGAATATGAACAAGCGTTACAAGCTGTAAATTGCCAAATTAAGTATCATAACCTGTTAGAGGCTGATAATTTTAACTTGACCGAGGCTTACCTGGCGGAACTTGATGACAGCATAGATATTATATTTATTTGCAATCCCAACAATCCCACGGGTTTACTGGTGGAGCCAGAGCTGTTAGAGAAAATATTGCATAAGACTAAAGAGCATAATATATTATTTGTGCTGGATGAATGCTTTAATGACTTTCTAGATCAGCCGGATTCTTACACCTTAAAGTCGCAAATAAAATCAGCGGATAATCTTTTTATACTAAAGGCTTTTACGAAGCTTTACGCTATGGCCGGATTACGCCTTGGTTATGGCTTTTCCGCCAATAGAGAGTTACTACAGAGTATGCAGGAAGTTACCCAGCCTTGGAGTGTTTCCACCCCGGCGCAGTACGGTGGTATTGCCGCCTTAAAGGAGCTGGAGTATGTTGCCCGCACGAAAAAGATCATCCAAGAGGAGAGAAAGTTTTTAAGCAATGGCCTAAAGGAATTAGGCTTAAAACCATTACCAGGCCAAGCCAACTACCTTTTTTTCTCCGGGCCCGAAGGTTTGGCGATTAAAACCAGGGAATACGGTTATATGATTAGAGATTGCAGCAATTACTATGGCTTAACTAAAGGTTATTACCGCATTGCGGTAAGGCTGCATGAGGAAAATAAAGGGCTTTTAGAGGCCCTGAAAAAGGCCCTAGCTTGATAAAAATAAAAAGCCGCTGTGCAATGTTAACAGAACATCACAGCGGCTTTTTTGTACCTAATTATTATTACTTGTTATCGCTTAACGCAGCTTCAGCGTGTTTTATAAATGTGGCGCGAATTGAGGGATACTCGCCCAAACCTTTAAGTACGCAGTTTACTTCATAGCCCTCTTTTACCAGCAAGCTGTACCAGGAATCATCTTCCTTACTGGCCATGTCGTTAGTAGCGTGGTCGCCGGCCACTATCATAAAGGGAGCCAAGGTGATTTTTTTATAGGGGGATTTCTTGAGCATCTTGAGTAGAACCTCAAAACTGGGATAGCCCTCTACGGTGCCGACAAAAATATGCGGGTAATCTTCCGCCTTAAAGATGTAATCTAAAGCGGCATACACTGAATTGGTTTGGTGGGTAGTACCGTGGCCCATTAAAACCAGAGCCTCTTCAGGACCTAAATTAGAGAATTCCTGCCCAATACTGTGCACAACTGAGATAAAGTCATCAGTATACATTAAAAGGGGGTCGCCAAAGGTAATCTTTGCAAATTTATTTTGCCAGGACAAGGCATCGCTGGTCATTAAATCGTTTTCTACACCGCTCAATATATGGGTTGGCTGTATGAGAACATCGGTTATACCATTGTCCGCCATTTGCGCCATGGCTTCACTCACCGTATTAATCTTTATATTATCCCGCCGCTCTATTTTTTTAATTATCATCTTGCTGGTCCAGGCCCGATAAAGCTGTCGCTCAGGAAAAGCGGCGGACAGTTCCTCCTCCAGCTTATCTATGGTTTTTTCTCTGGTACTGTCATAGCTGGTGCCAAAGCTCACAACCAATAACGCTTTTTTAGTCATTTTTCCTCTCCTTTGCTGCGTGTATGTATTTTTCTAAGGTATCTAAGTCCCTGGGTAAAGCCAAACCCGTTGGTAAAATGCCGCTTTCAGTTAAATCCTGAAATAGCCGCAGGGCGGCGGGCTTTTTGAGATTAGTAGTTTCCAGCGCAGCGCTATTGCTAAAAACAGCTTCCGGACTACCGTCCAGCAGAACCCGGCCTTTATGGAAAAGTACAACCTCGTCGGCCCAACCATATGCGTAATCAACATCGTGGGTGGCAATGATGATAGTTATACCGCGAGCCGCCAGTTTATCTACTATATCGTTTACTATTGCCGTATGCTTCGGGTCTAAAGCGGCGGCTGGTTCGTCCAGGACAATCACCTCGGGATTCATCACCAGAATATCCGCAATGGAAACCTGTTTTTTCTGACCGCCACTTAAAAAGTGAGTAGGCTTATCCCTAAATTCACTTATTTCCAAATCCGCAATGGACTTTTCTACCCGTGCGGCGGCTTCCGACTCGCTTAAACCTATATTAAGGGCGCCAAAAGCTATTTCTTGATATACGCTGGCGGAAAAAAGCTGATTATCCGGATCTTGAAAGACTATGCCAATTTTAGTGCGTATGTCGAGGAGCCCCTGTTTTTTATAGTTATAAGCCTTATCGTGCAGGTAAAGGGTTCCTTTTTGGGGCTTATTTATACCGTTTAAACAAAGGAAAAAGGTGGACTTACCAGAGCCGTTAGCCCCTAAAAGCGCCACTTTTTTTCCTTTACTAATTGTCAAATTAATGCCTTGCAAAGCGGTAGTTCCGTCGCTATATGTAAAATATAGATCCTCCGCTCTGATGATAATATCTTCCTTATTATTCATTTTCTACTCTGCTCCTAGTATATAGCTACAAAAATCGCTATAGTAATCAGCATAATCTCAAAAGCAAATATAAAAATTAATTCCGCATTTTTTATTGTATAGGCTTCTGGCAGGGCCAATATTCTGCCGGAGTAACACCGGGACTCCATGGCGTCGTATAGTTTTCCTGATTTTTGAAAGGAACGCACTAAAAGCACGGCCAAAAGCGAGCCCAGGGATTTACAGGAGGTTTTAAAATCCTTATTGCCCAATCTACTTTTTTGTGATATCGATAAAGCCGCGGCTAAATCCAAAAGCACGAAAATAAAGCGGTAAATCAGGAGCATTAGCTCAATGAGCAATTCTGGGCAATGCAGCTTTTTCAATACCATTAAAATATCAGTAATCGGCGTGGAGAGAGAGAGGAAATATAGGCATGATACGGCGGATAGGGCTGTAAGTATCAGCCGGCACGCGAAAATCAGCGATTCGACGCTAGAGGTGATATACCACTGGAAAAACGGTATGGCAAAAGCTGACAATGGCTGTGAGGATATATTTATGATAATAGCTACGGTGCTTAAAAGCAGGAAAACCAGGGGTATGGTCATTAACTTAAAAAAATAGGACAAGGAAGTCCCATTATATAAAACAATGAGACTTCCCATTACCAGTAAAGTAATACTTGATACAAAAATTGAGCGGGAAAGTACGCAAATTAATAAGGTTAATACCGCAAAAATAAATTTTACAGTGGGATTTTTAAAGCGTAGTCTGGAAGAATAGCTCAATTTATCAATGAGAATCATAGCGTTACAGCGTCCTTTTGGTTGTTATTATGTAATGCTTTGGCCTGATTTTTAGCCTTAGCCTTTTTAGCTTTGGAGCGTTCTCGCAAGGTGCCGATGCCAAAGCCAAAGATGCCTGCTCCTAAAGCTGCTTGGAGACAAAAGAGCAAGGATTCGGTTTCGCCGCCGGGGGGTTCGATAATAGACTCAGCCCAGGGTTGATAATCGGGATTAATTTCACCGATTATCTCTTCTGCCGCCCCATCAGCGCCGCCGAATTCACTATCTCGAATAGTCATAAGAGGTATAATAGCTATGAGCACACAGGCTAAGAGCATTACCACAACTATAATGGCATTTTTAGACATTTTCTTATCGGACATTGAGGGCACCTCCTTTAAAATAACCGAGGTCAGTTAGTTCGTCCTTAGCAAAGGATTCCAAACCGATGATTACCACTACGGTAACTAAACCTTCAATGATAGCCAGGGGTACCTGGGTAGCGGCAAATATGCCCATAAATTTAACTAAAGATGCGGCTATACCTCCTACTTCAGATGGATAAGCCACTGCTAACTGTACTGAAGTTACTACATAGGTAAATAAATCGCCTAAGCAAGCGGCCAGGAATACAGCAACTCTCTTATTGGCTTTTAATTTTAAAGAGAGCAAATAAACGCCGTAAGCCACAAAGGGCCCGGCTATGGCCATGGAAAAGGTATTGGCCCCCAGAGTTGTCAAGCCGCCGTGGGCTAAAAGTATGGCCTGGAATAGTAAAACAATGACGCCGATTATACTCATGGCGCTAGGCCCAAAGAGTATGGCTCCTAAGCCAGTACCGGTAGGATGGGAGCTGCTACCTGTAACAGATGGTATCTTGAGGGCGGAGAGAACAAAGGCATAGGCGCCGACCATGGCAAGTAACAGAAGAACGCGTCTGTTTTCTTTAATGGTCTTTTTAATTGAGAAAAAGCCTGCGATGAGAAAGGGAATACAAAGCGCTCCCCAGCCTATGCAATAGGACATGGGTAAGTACCCTTCCATAATGTGCATTGCGTTCACTCCAGGAGTGAGACAGAAAACCACGGCAAATACGGCGGCTACTGAGACAATGCGTTGTTGATTTGTTGTCATGTTTTCCTCCTAATTATAATGATGTAAAATAAAACACCCGGCTTGCATAGCAAGGCGAGTGTAGGAAATCATAATGATTTCAATACACTTCGCCATCGCTCGTAGCGTCAGTGCGGGCACCCATATTTGGCAGGTCTTCTGGCTCAGAGGGGGAACCCCTCCTTACAGCGGCGCGACCGCGCAGGATTTTCACCTGACTTCCCTATTCTCCCGCTATAGTATAGCAGGCACCAAATATGTTTTATTTTCATAGGAATATTAACACAGTATTTTTAACTTGTCAATCTTTATTTATATAATTGGGATGCTTTATGAATGGAAAACACCTTATTGTTAGAGC
>DXZC01000138.1 GCA_019415505.1 Peptococcaceae bacterium
TTATGCTTCCAGCGTACCTGGGAATTATCGCTGGCCACCGCCACTATGCAGCCCACACCCAGCTCGGTAGTTTTCTGAATTATCTGCTCCATTTTATCGCCCCTGGGCAAACATTGCAACAAATACACATCTAAAGGCGGCTCCCCAGTTATGGCCTGAACCTGGCTTAACTTAACCCGCAGGCTGTCTTTGGTAATTTCCACAGCCTCCCCGTCGTAGGTATGGCTTTGATTATCGGAAAAATGCAGCTTATCCCCTACCTTAAGCCGCAAAACCTTGGTTAGGTGGTGGTGAAGCTCGCCGCTAACAATTATCTCCCCAGCTTTAACATCGCTGGCCTCAATAAAATAGGTGTTCATTCCCATTCCCCTTTAATAGCCAATACAGTAACCCAGTCGCCCTCAGTAATCACCTCAATAACCTCAAAACCATACTTTTTTAAGGCGGCAAATACCTTGTCCTGCTTAGAGTTGATTATGCCGCCGCCAATAAACCAACCGCCGGACTTAATCATCACGGCAGCCTGGGGCAAAACGGCAATAATCACATCAGCCACAATATTGGCGACAATAATATCAAAATTACGCATATGAGTCAATTTATCGTGAACTATATCCTTTTCCACAACCTCTACCTTGGTCATAAGGCCGTTAATGCGGATATTTTTCACCGTTGCCTGAATAGCTTCCCGGTCCAAATCCACGGCAAATACCTTGTCCGCCCCTAATAACCCGGCGGACACCGCTAAAATTCCAGTGCCGCAGCCCAGGTCCAAAACCTTGGCATGGGGCTTTAGCTGCTGCTCTAAAAGGCGCAAAGCCCCGCCGGTGGTGGGGTGATTACCCGTGCCAAAAGCCAAGCCAGGGTCCAGCTCCAAGACAATATCCCCCTCCTGCTTTTCGTAAGGCTCCCATTGGGGCTTGATTACTAAATTCTCCCCAATGCGGAAGGGTTTATAATATTGCTTCCAAGAATCCTGCCAGCTTTCGTCATCTAAAAGCCAAAAGCGGTAAGTTACCGGATTATCCTCATGAACAGCTTGGAAAACCGCTAAGGCGGCAATAAGCCTTTTGCGGGTCTGCTCCCAATCAACCTCAGGGAAGTAACCCTTCACAATAATTTCCGGGTGGTCGGTATCCAGGTAGTCCTCGTCCCAGATCTCGGCTAGTCCGGCCTTAATGCTGTTTTCTTCAAAGTGGGCCCCTTCAGCGGAAACGCCCTGAGCGCCGTATTCCATGAGCAAAGCGGTAAGTTCATCCTCCAGCGCCTTATGACCGTTAATCTCAGCGATATAATATGCCATAAAACCCACCTCCGTTCAGATTACATTCCAACTATATACTTTAACCTAATACCTTTATTTTCGCAATAGAAATAGCCATGAAAATTATGACATTTTTTTAATAACTCCGAGGTACTTCCTCAATTACTCCCTGGTCATTACACTTAAAGCCATCCCAGGCGCGAACCATCTCCAAAACCTTACCGTTGCTGTCCATTATATACTTCCCAGCCCGGGAGGTAGTGGTGTAGAACTTACCCTGGCCTAAATAGTGAAAGCCGGCTTCAAAATGGTCGGTAAATAATATCTGCCCGTTAGCGTCCATCACATCAACATCCCAGCTATTCCAATTCTGGGCCTGGAAATATTTACCTTCAGTATCGGAAACTTCGGAATCTATAGCTCCCATGTGGGGATAGCACTCACTTAAAACATTACCATCCCCATCGGTAAGGTAATTATAAAATTCCTCATTTTGCTTAATGGCATTTTCACCGTCATAATAAACAGCGCCAAAATCCAGGGTCTTTACAGACTTTAGAGTTTCGGGGCTTAATATTTCCGTAGTTTTTTCTTTATAGACCACAATACTGCCATCGTCCATCACGCTATAGGTTTTTACCGGCGTTGGTTCTATCAGCACCTTACCGGTGGCGTCCACCAGCCCCTTAGGGGAATTTTTATTCATCTTATCCACAAATGGGTCGGCAAAAATAAAGTGGCTCACCGGTCTAAGCTCATAGTTGTTGACAACGGCGTCCATTTCATCTTCCCGGCTGGGTTCACCGTCCATGGCCTCGTCTTCAAAGTCCGGCTCCTCTGTATAAAAATAGGCTTTGCCCTGGCTCAAGGTTTTTTCACTCTTTAACCAATTGTCTAACCAAATATCTTCAACGTCGATGGGCTCAATAGTGCCATCTATGGTATTGGTTTTCTCGCCGTCGGCAGACCAAAATACCGATTTCTCGTCATTATGCACCACTACCGCAAAGCCCTTATCCGTCAAATAACAGGTATTGTAGTCGTCATATTTGTTTACTTCACCGGCCGTTAAATCTCGCAGGCAAGTCCTAATAGCGTCATATTTGCAATAAGCCATATTACCGGCTATATACAATAAGGAGTAATTAGAATCCTCCTCCAACAGCTTGCCTGTAGTATCGTAGTAGCTGTATTTATAGAGATTTACCTCTTCATCCTCTTCCCCCTCGCCGGGAATCATGGTGGTGCCGTCCTTGGTATAGGTTTTAATACAGCGACAAGTCCCAGTTAACTCGTCAAACATAATATCCACCTGGTCATAGCCGCTGACGTCCAATATTTCCTTGCCCTTGGCGTCCTTTACCACAGCGCCGCCCTTGGTATCCTCAAAGGACAGGTCTATTTCCGGCCCCCACTGCCACCTAGTCATAGTGGCAGTGCCGCTACCACCGTCCCCGGTTTCACCATTCTTTTCCCCATCACAACCCCACAGCCACACCATAGAACATAGCAACAGAAATACCATAAATTTTTTCATAACTCTTCTCTCTTTCTGTCAAATGACCCTACTACCGTTCATCTCCTTTACTCAATGATACTCTACAGTATAAAAACAGACCACCTTGCACTAACCAGGCAAATTATTTTTTTTCAATATCACCATCATTAAATTTATAGCCATCAAAAAGGTTCATCATTTCCACTACCTGACCCTTACTGTCAACTACATAGCGTCCGGCCTGAGATTCAACAAAGAACTGCCCCTGGCCTAGCCCGTAAAAGCTGCCCTCAAATTCATCGGTAAACAAAACCTGACCCTTGTCATCTAAAACGTCCTGGTACCAGCTATTCCAACGCTTACCCACAAAATATTTACCGGCGTCATCCTCACAGTCCATACGCTGTATTTGGGTATAACACTCACTTAATACCTTACCATCACCATCTGTCAGATAATTATACTGGACATGGCTTTGCTTCACGGCATTGTTGCCATCGTAATAAGCAGTACAGAAATCCAAGGTTTTTTCCGGCTCCAGGGTCTGACGGTTCAGCACCTGGGTGCTATTTTCCTGATGAACCACTATATTACCGTTAGCCAGCTGAGAGTAGCCCTTGCAGTCCTTCGCTTCCCAAAGCACTTGGCCGGAACTGTCCACTAAGGTCTTGACTGCTTCTGGGTCATCAAAAGCGCCATAAGCAAAGAGAGAAAAGGTTAGCGGCACATAGTCAGCCCCAACATCCTTGGACAACATAACTAGTTCCTCCTCACGGTCAGATTCAAAATTGCCGGATTTAACGCTGTTATCATCTAACTCACTGATTGGGGCATGGCCGTAACTCAAAGTTTTGTTGCTGCCTCTAAAAGACTCGTTCTCCAAATTAACGTCAAAATTGTTCTCTATAACCACCGGGGCTACAGAAACCCCTAGGGCTCCTAATCTTTTTCCGTTGTCAGACCAAAAGGCCGATACCTTATTACTTGGATTCACTGTGACAAAGCCCTGGTCGGAAACGTAGCAATTCAAATCTGCCGCTGAAGTAAGAACCTTGCCGCTGGCCAAATTTTTTAGAGTATACCTAAATGAGTCAGTGCTATAGAAGCAAAAAGCCGTGTTATCTATAATACCCAAGATATTATCGTCGGAAGCCTCTTCTAAAAGCTTGCCAGTGGTATCGTAGTAATCGTATTTATAAAGGTAGGCGGCATATTCCGCATCATTTTCACCATCTACCATCTTTTCCCCGTCCCTTGTGTAGGTCTTCACACAGCGACAAACACCGCTGACCTCGTCAAAAAGAATGTCTGCCTGCTCATATTCGGTAACGTCCAGTATTTCTTGGCCGTTAACGTCCTTTACCACAGTACGGCCGTCAGCGCCAGTTGCAAAGGCCAAGTCTATTTCCGGCCCCCACTGCCACTCTGGCGACACCTTTTCACCTTCACTCTCGATGATAATATCAGCGTCATTTTTTTCAGACTGTTCCGCTCCATTGCCACAACCCCATAAACATAAGGAACAAGCCAACAACAAACAGACTATTGGTATGAGTTTTTTCACAATGTCCTCCTTATAGAATCTACCGGCGCTACCTCACTTTTTTACACAATAATTCCACTTTTTTGTATTTTAATTAATATTTGCCTTATAAAACTCAACTCTTTTTAGCTTTTAACAATTATAACATAGCCAAAAATCTCTTACTACCCCTAAACTTTAACTATTCTAAAAAAATAATAATTAGAGGGTATACCCTAAAGTTAATCTATAACTCTGGGTACACCCTCCTGCAATCTTGGATATTTACTTTTTCTGAATGTTATTTAAAAGCGTCTTTCATTTTATCAAAAAAGCCCTTGTCCTTATGGCTTGTTTCCGTCTTTTTGCCTATATTCTTGTAATTGTGGTCCTCCAGGCTTTCTTCAAACTCCCGCAGCTTTGCCGTTTGTTTATCATTAAGATTTACAGGCACTAAAACCCTAACCTTAATTTTGTGGTCGCCCCGGCCCTTACCCCGCATATGGGGTATGCCCTTTTCCTTAAGACGGAATACGGCGTTATTTTGTGTACCAGGGGGAATTTGAAAGGCTACCTTACCGTCTAAGGTGGAAACCTCTATAGTATCGCCTAACACTGCCTGGGTAAAGGATATATCGCACTGGGCATGGGTATCATCGCCAACTCTAATAAAGTCGGGATGAGGCGAGACATTGACATGCACATAAAGGTCACCCCGGCCGCCGCCCTTGTAGCCGTCCTCACCCTCGCCGCTAATGCGCAAGGAGGCGCCATTCTCCATGCCCTTGGGCACGGAAATTTTAATAGTGCGGTTTTTCCTATTTTTTCCAGTACCGTGGCAATCGCTGCAAGGGGTGTCGATAATAGTGCCCTCGCCATGGCATTGAGGACAAGGCCGTACATTCTGTACCTGGCCAAAGGGAGTATTTTGCACCATACGCACCTGGCCGCTGCCGCCACATTGGGGGCAGGTCTTAGGCGCGGTACCAGCTGCGGCCCCACTGCCCTGGCAGGTGGAGCAATCCTCCAGCCTGGTAATTTTCAACTCTTTATCAACGCCAAAAGCAGCCTCCTCAAAGGATATGTTGAGAGTGGCCTCAATATCCGCGCCGCGGCGGGGG
>DXZC01000139.1 GCA_019415505.1 Peptococcaceae bacterium
GTTAAAACAATTCCATAAAAACATTGATAAAAGGGTATTCTATATCGGCGGCATAGTTTGTTTGTTGTTTGTGGCCATTGCTATTATCGCACCGAAAGCTGCGGAATCGGCATTTGCCTGGCTGCTGAATGTATTTTGCTCGGATTTCGGCTGGTTTTATCTCCTTGCCGTTATGGGTTTTATCGTTTTTCTTATTTATGTGGCTTGTAGTAAATACGGCAAGATTCCTTTGGGTCGTGACGGCGACAAGCCGGAACATTCCACTTTCAGTTGGTTTTTTATGCTCTTTGCTGCCGGCATGGGCATTGGCCTGGTCTTTTGGAGTGTCGCGGAACCCATGAGCCACTACATTACCCCGCCCTACGGCACAGGCTCCACCACGGAGTCGGCTACTTTAGCTATGCAATATACCTTTATGCACTGGGGGCTTCATCCCTGGGCTTGTTACGGCATCATCGGTCTGCCTTTGGCTTATTTCCAATTCCGCAAGGGCAAACCGGCGCTGCTCAGCAGTTGTTTAGAACCGATACTCGGTCAACATCGCTACTCATCTGTTTTAGGCAGTATTGTCGATGTTCTGGCGGTTTTTGCCACAGTATTCGGCGTGGCAACTTCCTTGGGGCTCGGCGCCATGCAGATTAACAGTGGACTTTTCTACGTTTTTGGCTTGCCCTACAACAACATTATGCTTTTGACCATTATTGCTATAACTACGGTACTGTTTATCACTTCCTCGGTAACAGGTATAGACAAGGGGATTAAAGTCCTCAGTGACACCAACATGGTGATTATGGCTATTTTGTTGCTCTTTATCTTTTTCTCCGGCGCCACTCTCTTTGTGCTGAATTTTATGGTGGATTCTTTCGGCCAATATATGAGCCACTTGCTTTCCGCCAGTTTTTGGACTGATCCCTTTGGTGAAAGCAATGGTTGGCTCAACGGCTGGACTATCTTCTATTGGGGCTGGTGGATTTCTTGGGGCCCCTTTGTCGGCGGCTTCATTGCCCGGATTTCCAAAGGCCGTACTATCCGTGAATTTGTCCTTGGCGCGCTCATATGTCCGATGTTTTTAAGCGTAATATTTATGTCCATTATGGGGGGCAATGCTATCCATTTGGATTTGAACGGCGTCACTTCCATCCGGGACGCCATGGGTGAGAATATCTCCTATGCGCTTTTTGCTCTCTTAGGGGAATTCCCCTTTGCCAGTTTCACTTCCTGCATTGCGGTGTTGCTGATTTGCATCTTCTTTATCACCTCGGCGGATTCCTCTACCTTCGTTTGCGCTATGATGACCGCCAAGGGTGTGCAGAATCCGCCGAATTCCCTGAAGATTTTCTGGGGCGTAACAGAAGGGGTGGTTGCCGCAGTATTGCTCTTTGTAGGGGGCCTTACGGCGTTGCAGTCAGCTTCTATTCTGTCGGCGTTTCCCATGATTTTTGTCTGCTTCCTTATGGCCGCGGCATTATTAAAAGTGTTGAAAACAGAAAACG
The DNA here is from genome assembly GCA_019415505.1 of Peptococcaceae bacterium. Classification (GTDB taxonomy): domain Bacteria; phylum Bacillota; class Dehalobacteriia; order UBA7702; family UBA7702; genus Cryptoclostridium. Next base: position 1,494 of record DXZC01000139.1, read on the forward strand.
TCTGACTTTTCCCTGTAAATAACTAAATCCGCTAAAAAAATTGCCCAAGTTATACTAAAGCAAAGTAGTTAAATAAAAAGACAGAGATGACTTTATCTCTGTCTTTTTATTTAGGGTTATGGCGCTATGCCACAAATTATACTGCTCTGTGGCGTATGTATCTTATTTGTCGCACCTATTTTATGTGATTTTGCGCTGTATTGTGCCGTTAGGCTTCGATATTTTAAGGAAACGACTCTCCGACGCAAAGGAGAGGGCGGAGGATTCTAACTTCTTTTGCAGCGTTTTAAGGTTGGTTTTTTTATCGCGGCACAGCACCACCAGATAATGGACTTTACCGTTGCTGTTACGCAGGAACAGGTTTTTGGCAATCTCGCCGTATTGTCCCAGCTCCAGCTTTTCCATATCTTCAATGGTATAAACAGGTTGGTGGTGTATTACTTGGTAGGAAATGCCGTCTGCTGCCAATCGTGCCAAAGCGGTTTCCTTCTGTCCGGCATAAGTCATGGTCCATGAATCTCCTTATTGTTTAGTATCTTCATTGTTTAGCATCTTCTTTTTCCTGGGTGTTTCTACCGTGGTTGAGGGTGCGGTATTGGCCGGGGGTGAGGCCCTCGTATTTGCGGAAAATCTTATTGAAGTAGCTCTGGTCCGCAAAGCCCACTTGGTTGCCAACGTCAGCCAAAGGGATGTCCGTTGTGGCCAGCAATTCTTTGGCTTTCTCAATGCGTACATTATTTAAATAAGAACGGAAATTGCAGTTCATGTTCTTATTGAATTCCCGGCTGAGTTGAGAGGGGTTGATATAGGTAAACTTCGCCACATCGGCGAGGGTGATATCCTCGGAATAATTGGATGCGATGAATTCCACGACAGCGTTGACCAATTCGGACTTAGATTCCTCTTCATCTTCCAGTTTGAAGCCGCCGATGTCGGTGTTGCCCACGAGAAAGGAAAAAGAACGAGTTTCATTTAGAGCGGTTTGGTTAGAGATGTGATTGGGATTGACTAAGGCTGACATCATCTCCGAGAGGGCGATTACATAGTTGGTGTCACCCTGAGGATATTTCTTCAAGTCCTCCAGCAGGTAAGCAATGGCTGATTCTTTGAGGTTCCAAATAGGTAAAATCTTCTCCTTGAGGTATTCCTTGGGGTCCATGGTGAGTATGGGCCCAGCCTGTAAGGCGGCGACGCACTTTTGCTTTTGGAATACTGGGACAATGATGTTGGAAAGCCCAAAGGGACATTCATAAATCACCTGTTTGCTCATGTTGGTGGAAATTACGCATTTGGAATAGACATGCTCCGTGCTAATGGGGATGCCACAGCGTTTGGAAATATGCTGACAAAAGCAGTTTTCCACGTGACAGGGCGGTACTTCCACCAGTTTGTGTTTTTCAATGTCAATGGCTAAGCAGTAAATATTGGTTGTTGCAAAAAGTAAGCTGCCGATGTGGTAGAGTCTCTTGATCTCTTGGGATACCATAAGGCTCCCCCCTTTCTCTGGAAATGTTTATTTTTTTGTGATTGAGTTTTTTGAGAAAAGTTCGATGTGTGGAATTAATTTTGTTTTCTGATACTCCTTAATCCACTCTCTGTTTTGCATACTTATTTATCTTAGTGCGTTATATCTTTATATTTAGTATTATACCATTTTCCTTTGCCTTATGGTATATTCTTTGGCTGAAATGCAATTTATTTCCAAAAATATCAGCTTTTTACCAAGATATAACCTTTTTTCAATTTTTGCTCTGCATACAAAAATATAAAATATATGCAGAATTGTCAGAAAATTACCAGAGATAATTACAAAAATTGTACTATTAAATTGGGAAAATACAAAAATAGGGATGCAAAAATTTTGCTCTAGGTTTTGGAAAGTGCAAGAAAAGTAAGGCAAAAAAGCAACAGATTTGCCGCAGGTATTTTCTATATCTTTACCCGCAAAAGGTGTAAATTAAGGTTAGAGCAAGGGAATACCACCCAGAAACAAAGCAATGCCACCATGAACTTATTCCTTATTCATCTTATTGCAATGATCATAGAGGCGGGTTCCCTCAAATTAATAGCAGTGGTTTAGAACATCACAAAGTGAAAAGGAGGGATACAATTATGGTCAATCAAACCGAAATGGAAAAAAGAGCAAAAGCTAAAAAAAGCAGAACTGTTATGATAGCTTCGATGATCATTGTTATTGCTTTCGTTTTGGCAGGCGCCCTGGCTCCGGAGGCAACAGGCAATGTTATTGCCCTCGTTAATGCTTTTCTCTGTAACGACCTTGGTTGGAGTTATCTGTTAATGGTAGCTTTCTTCGTATTCTTTGGCGTATATCTTGCCTTCTCCAAATACGGGAAAGTTGTTCTTGGTAAGGACGGTGATAAACCGGATTACAGCAATTTTCAATGGTTTGCCCTGCTCTTTGGCGGCGGCATTGGCATTGGCTTAGTATTCTGGGGCGTTGCGGAACCGCTGATGCATTACGCATCAGGTCCCTTGCACGAACCCGGCACTGTAGACGCCATGCGGGACGCTTTGCGGATTGCCTTTATGCACGAAGGTATCCATTGCTGGGCGCTGTTCGCAGTTTGCGGCACATCCCTGGCTTACTTCCAATATAGAAAGGGGTTGCCCTTCCTCATCAGCTCCGCTTTCTATCCCTTGATTGGCGATAAGATTTACGGTCCCATTGGTAAAGTTATTGACGTCCTCGCCGTATTCGCCACTGTATTCGGTATCTCCACCAGCTTGGGTTTGGGCGCTATCCAGATTACCGGCGGTATCGGCTACATTTGGGGTTTTGAAACCAACACAGTTTGGACTGCTCTCATCATCGGCGGCATCACCATTGCTTTCACAGTGGCAACCGTTTCCGGTCTGCACAAATGGATGTCAAAAATCGTAAACATTAAAGTTTACCTTTCTATCTTCTTCATGCTCTTCTTCCTGGTCACCGCGGGCTTTGTCTTTATTATGCAGCAGCTTACCGACCAGATTGGCATGGTTATCAACGACTTTTTCACCCAGACCTTCTGGTACGGTAATCCCGATTGGCTTAGCAACTGGACTGTATTCTACTGGGCTTGGTGGATTGCCTGGGCTCCCTTTTGTGGCCAGTTCTTCGCCCGTGTTTCTAAAGGCCGCACCATTAAGCAGCTCATCCTCGGCGGCACATTGCTCCCAGCTGGTTTTTCTTTCATCTGGATGGTCATTTACGGCTCCGCCGCATTTAATATGGACTCCGCTACCGGCGGTCTCATCACCCAAGCAGTCAATGTGGACTACACTCAGGCACTGTACGCACTCCTTCAGCAGCTCCCCCTCTTTGAAGTTATGGCTCCTTTGGCCCTGATTCTCGTGGCTCTCTGCTTCATCGGCGCTGCGGACTCCGCGACCTTTGTCCTTCCCATGCTCACCATGGGCGGGGACATGAACCCTCCCAAAAAAGCTCGTGCTTTTTGGGGCATCGCCCAGGGTGCTGTTACTATCGTTATCATCCTAACCGGCGGTCAGGCTGTTCTAAAATCATTGCAAACCGCTTCTGTTGCCTCGGCATTCCCCTTTATGTTCGTTCTGCTGGGCATGTGTATCGGTCTCTTCTGGGCTTTGAAATGTGAGTTCAACCCGGAATTGGGCGATAAGCCTCTCCTAAGTCGTGAGGCAATGAAGCGGAAACGCGCTGAATCCAAGGCCGCCGTCGCCGCCGCGGCAGCAGCAGAAGAGGAACAGCAGTGATTGCTTCCTAGATAGATACACAAAGTAGATACCAAAAGTAGATACCAAATAAGAAAAACCCCAAAACTTAATAATTAATAC
>DXZC01000014.1:0-19987 GCA_019415505.1 Peptococcaceae bacterium
CATATTCCTGCATACCGGGAATTTTCAAATGGGTGGTATCTATTTTACGGTCAGCTATTTCCCGAATTGGTTCCATGAGCACCTTTTCCTCTTCAATAGCGTCTAAAATTCGCAGATGGTTGCCTAGAGGATGCCGCCGCCGGGTCTCGCGAAAACGCTGCATTAAAACTTCGGTTTCCGCTTCCAAAAAAACTATTTCCGTCTTAACATCCTCTGGGGACAAAGCCTCTAAATTTTGAAAAAAAGTATGAAAATGCCCGTTTTCCCGAATGTCCACGGCAATAGCGGCCTTGGCAACAGCCCGGTCCGGCGCGGTTAAGGCCTGAATAAAATCGACAATTAACTCCACGGGCAAATGGTCCACAGCATAGTAATCCAAATCCTCCAACATACGGAGGAGCTGGCTCTTACCTGCCCCGGACAAACCTGTAATTATTTTTAAATCCATAGTAGCCCTCCTAGTCTCAAGGGGAACGGTTCTAGCTTCATTCTAACATATCAAAGCCAAAAAGAAAAGACAAAGAGAGCGGGAGGGCCCCTTCGTTAAACTGGGCTTCCCACTCTCTTAACATAATTACCTAATTTTTTCAAAATTGCTTAGTTTTTTAACCACTATTATTTTGTTTTTAAATATAGCTTAATTACTTTAGCTTTTCAATCAAATAACGGCGTACTAAAATACCTTTCAGCGGTATCCGGCAAAATAGTGACGACGGTTTTTCCTTCCCCTAACTTCTCAGCCAGGTGCAGGGAAGCGGCGACATTAGTGCCGCTGGAAATTCCGCACATCAGCCCCTCTTTGCGAGCTAAATCCTTGGCTGTTTCCAAAGCTTCCTCATCGCTTACTATATAGATAGAGTCATAGATATCCGTATTGAGGTTATCGGGAATCAGTCCATCGCCGATACCCATTTGCAGGTGGGTGCCAATGGTACCCCCGGCCAAAATCGCCGCGTTTTCCGGCTCCACGGCCCATATTTCCATATCCGGATACTGAGCCCGCAGCACTTCGCCAACGCCGGAAATGGTACCGCCGGTACCAACCCCGGAGCAAAAGCCATGAATGGGGCCGGCCACCTGTTCCAATATTTCCAAAGCCGTGTAATGCTTATGGGCCAGAGGGTTGGCCTTATTGGTAAACTGCTGGGGTACAAAAACCCTTTCATCCGCCTGGGCCATGGCCAAAGCGGTTTGCAGACATTCCTCTATACAGTCGCCAATATTGCCGCTGTCGTGTATTAATTTCACTTCAGCGCCATAGTGTTCTACCAGCTTACGCCGTTCCTCACTAACGGAATCCGGCATGATAATTACGGTTTTATAACCGAGAACAGCGCCGATTAGGGCTAAGCCAATACCTTGATTGCCGCTGGTGGGCTCTACAATTATGGAATCGGGACGAATTTTCCCTTCCTCCACCGCGGCGTTAATCATGTTCATGGCGGTACGGGTTTTAATTGAGCCCCCCACATTGAGTCCCTCGTACTTTACTAAAACCCTGGCGGAACCAGGCTTTACTAAGCGGTTAAGGCGTATCATCGGGGTATGTCCCATAGCCTCCAAAACATTATTATATATCACAATTTTCGACTCCCTTGCCAAATATTTTGCAAAACTCATTATATTATACTCCATATTGGGGCAAAGTGGTAGCATAATTTGGAAAATAGCTAATTTTTTACCTTTTTTGGTTAATAGCCCAGGATGCCCCAGGTTATTAACCCTATCCGCGAGAGGAGTATTTTAAATGTGGAAGCTATTTTAAAAAATGAAAAACGCCCCCTATGACGGGGGCGTTAATTTCAGACTTTTATCCAACTTATCTAGCTTATTCAGCCTCTCAACTTATTGAGATTATTCAGCTTATTCAGACGCAGCGTCGCCAGTTTCAGAGTCCGGGGTATCGGCGTTATCGGCCTCACCGCCGTTGTCGGTATTTTCGGCGTCATCGGCATTATCTGTATTTTCAGCGTTATCGGCGTTATCTGCGTTATCAGCTTCGCCGCCGGTAGAGGCGTCATCGTTAGCGTCGTCGGCGCCGGCTTCAGCATCGTCGGTTTTGGCCTTACCATTTTCATCATAATAGACAATAGTAGCGTCAGCTTCAAAGGTTTCTAAATAGCTGTTGGCAGCCTCAGTACGCTTAGTTGCTAAATCGTCCTCTTTAATCTGTTTCAAAACACTGTCCATATCGCTGGAATCAGTCAAGGCGTCAACCTTAATAATATGGAAACCGTACTGGCTACGCACCGGTTCTTCGGTATATTGACCAACTTTGGTAAGTTCAAACGCGGCGTTGGTAAATTCCTCAACATAGTTACTGCTTTCCACGGAGAAAGCGCCCTCTAAAGCGCCGCCATTTTCCGCTGAGGCAGTGTCGTCAGAATTTTTCTGGGCTAAGGTAGCAAAGTCAGCGCCGTCGTCCAGTTGGGCGATGAGATCCTTGGCCTCGGCTTCCGCTGCCGCCCACTCTTCATCGGTATAGATAATAGCGCCATTATCATCGGTTTCAGTTTCCCGGTCGCCGGAATCAGGGGCGACGAGTATATGGGAAACAGTGCGGGTATTGTAGGAGTCCGGGGTTTCATCGTACAGGGCCTGGGCCTCTTCATCGGACATGGTACCCTTGGGAACCTCCTCTTTACCGATGTTTTCCTGGCAAAGGGTAATCAAATAGCCGTAGCGGTAAACTTCTAAATCCACTCCAGCGGATTTAATATAGTCACGACCTGTTTTAGCGTCCCCAAAGGTAGCGGTTAATTGTTCGTCAAAATAGGCGTCCACCTCTTCTTCAGTGGGGTAGCAATCCAACTCCTTGGCGGCCTGTTCCACGAGCTTTTGATTGACCAATTCCTCAATAACCGTATCCTTCATGGCAATTTTCTGGTCATTGGTCAGGGTATAGCCATTGGCCTCGTAAATAACCATAAGATTATCCATATACTTGGTATAATCTTCCTGGGAAATGTCCTCGCCATTCACTGTAGCCACCGGGCTTTCGCCGCAGGCTGCAAAGGCTAAAACACAGAGAACGCCACACAGCGCTACTAATAATTTTTTCATTACCTATTTATTCTTCCTTTCTTATAATGGGTGTCTTGTTAAATATTAAACACTTAATCAGTATTTCCTGCTTTATCCTGTTTTTTTTCTGGTATAGCGTCTAAAAAAACGAGAATTTTAATGAGGAATAGCAGGGCCTTGACCTGGGAAAGCTTGCCGCACTTTACTGTCATCTCTAAGGCCTCGGTCATTTTAAACTCAAAGCGGCGGCCAAATTTAGCCAGTAGCTGAGAAATAGCGGCGGCGCTTATATTATTAAGACCCCTAAATGTGACCTTAAAGTTATGGTTTTGTTGTGAAATGGCGACGATTCCAAGTTTTTCCGCCAGTATCTTCAGGCGGGCCACCAAGAAAAGGTTGTAAACGCTATCCGGCACGCTGCCAAAGCGATCCTCTGTGGCGGCCAGCACCTCTTTCAGCTCCTCCTGAGTTTTGAGGTCAGCGATGCGCTTATACAGCTCAATCTTCACATCGCCATCACCCACATAGTCGTCGGGCAAGTAGGCGGAACATTCTATATCAATGCTTACCTCCTCCTTATCCTCTTTTATTTCCTCACCCTGGAGCCGCTTGACCTCCTCGTTCACCAGGCGGCAATACATATCAAAGCCCACTGAAGCCATGTGACCATGTTGTTCCGGTCCGAGAATATTGCCGGCGCCCCGAATTTCCATATCCCGCAGGGCAATTTTAAAGCCGCTGCCTAAGTCGGTGTAATCCCGGATAGCAGCCAAACGCTTGCGGGCCGGCATAGCCAAAAGGTCGCCGCCGCGGTAGAAGAAATAGGCGTAGCCCTGTTTACGACTCCGGCCCACTCTGCCCCGGAGCTGGTACATCTGAGAAAGGCCCAGGCAATCGCCTCTGTCCACAATTAAGGTATTGACATTGGGGAAATCCAAGCCCGATTCCACAATGGTTGTGCAGAGGAGAATATCCGCCTCGCCATTCATAAAGTCCAGCATCACCTTTTCCAGCTCTTTTTCCGCCATTTGGCCGTGACCGATTAGAATTCTCGCTTCCGGCACAATAGTGCGAAGGTAGGCGGCTACCTCGTTGATGTCCTCCACCTTATTGTGAATATAATAAACCTGGCCGTTTCTGGCCAGCTCCCGCACAATGGCCTCCTTTACCACCCGGCCCTGGTACTCCATAACATAGGTGCGTACCGGCTGGCGGCGGGGGGGCGGGGTTTCAATGATGCTGATATCCCTAGCCCCCAAGAGGGACATATGCAGGGTGCGGGGTATCGGCGTAGCGGACATGGCCAAAACGTCGATATTCTTTTTCAATTCCTTGATTTTTTCCTTATGGGCCACGCCAAAGCGCTGCTCCTCATCGATAATTAGTAAGCCTAAATCCCGATATTTCACCCGCTTGCCAAAGAGCATATGGGTGCCGATAATAATATCCACCCGGCCCTGGGCCAGCCCTGCCAGAGTATCGCTCACCTCTTTAGAGGATTTAAAGCGGCTTAAAGCTCGGACAGTTACGCCATACTTGGTCAGACGCTGGGCAAAGGTACGCTCATGCTGTTGGGCCAGTACCGTGGTGGGCACCAGCACAGCGCACTGCTTACCATCTAACACCGCCTTAAAAGCCGCCCTGAGAGCCACCTCGGTTTTACCGTAACCCACGTCGCCGCATAAGAGGCGGTCCATGGGCTTTGACTTTTCCATATCAGCCTTCACATCGGCAATGGCCTCGTTCTGGTCCGGAGTTTCCTCATAGGGAAAATCACTTTCCAGCTCCCATTGCCAGGGACTGTCCGGCGAGAAGGCAAAGCCTTTTTGAGCGGCTCTTTCAGCGTAAAGGCGCAGTAAATCCTCGGCCATTTCCCGCACCGACCCCCGTGCCTTGGTTTTAACAGCCTGCCATTCCTTACCCCCCAATTTATTGACTTTGGGGGGAGAGTCGCTGTTGCCTATATACTTTTGCAAGAGATCCATTTGGTCGGTGGGGATATAGAGCTTATCCTCACCCCGGTAGCGTATATGCAGGTAATCCTTGGTAACGTCCCCAACGGTGAGGCGTTCCATGCCCACATACTGGCCAATGCCGTGGTTTTCGTGGACCACGTAGTCCCCTTCCTTTAAATCCACAAAGGAGGTAATGGCGCTGGCCTTATCCCTCTTACGGGCCTGGGGTTTTTCCCGAATTATACCGAAAAAGTCATTGGCGGAGAGCAAGAAGGCCGGTATATCGCCACACTCCAAGCTGCGACCCAGGGGGAAGCGGCGAGCCTGGTAATTTTTAACTTCCCAGGTTTCGGCAAAGGCTGTCATCTGCGCCAGGGATTTATCATCGCCGGCGCAGAGTACCACTAAACCCTTAGCAGCTAAATCCCGCAGCTCATAGCCGCGTTCCTCCCGCTCCCGATAGAAGGCGAAATCCCGCAGGGGCATGGTAACAGAGGCTTGAGCGTCCAAGCCTGTAGGGGTTTTGATAAAGTTAAACATCAGGAAAGGGCGGCGGTTAATCTGGGAGCAGACCTGGTCGTGAGTGAGGAAATTAGCGGGAAAGGAGGGGAACACCTCCCCCTCTGCCAGTAGCTCGCTATATGCCTCTGTTGCTTCCTCAGTCTGAACAGTTAAAGCTCTGACAATTTCACTGCCCTCGTCCATGATTAGGAGCCCCTCAGAGCCTAAATAATCCAAAATGGTGGCGCTTTCCTGATAAAAATAAGGCAATAGCTGGGCCAAATAATCCGCGTTGGAGCCGGCGTTAACATCGTCCCGCAAGCGGGCGGCCTTATCCATCGCCCGTTTTTTAGCTTGAGTGCGCATTTTGGCAATTTGCTTTTGGGCTTCTTGTTCTAAATTAGCCAGCCCCTCCTCCCGGCAATCCTCGGTGATAATAAATTGGCACGCCGGGGTAATGGTCACAGCATCCACGCTGGACAGGGATATTTGATTCTCACGGTCAAATACGCGGATAGCCTCGATTTCATCATCAAAAAAATCCAAGCGGTACGGTTGGCTCGCGCCAATAGGATAAAAATCCACAATACTGCCGCGCACACTGAAGGCGCCGCTTTCCTCAGTCAGAGACTCCCGCACATAGCCCAGCTCAGCCAGGCGTTGAGCCATTGCGGAGATATCCACTATATCCCCTACCTTGACGGTAAAGGACAAGCTTTGCCAGACTTCCAGGGGCATGAGCCTTTGGTTTAGGGTGGCGGCGGCGGTAACGGCAAAAAAGGGCTTAGCAGTGAGCAAGCCCTGGATTATTCGCAGCCTTTCCCCGGCCAGCTCCCGGTTTTCCGTAAAGCTATCATAGGGTAGGAGCTCACGGGGGGGATAATAGCCTACGGCGTCGGCGGGGAAAAACCGCCGCACCCCTTTATAAATGCTTTTAGCCCTATCCTCACTTTCCGCGACATAGAGGATCGGGCGTTTTTGGGACAACGCTAAATGCACGGCTAGCAAAAGCCGCACTTCATCGCTGCAACCAATCACTTCCCAACGCTGGTGGGAAGCGGCCATAATTTCACGGTACTGGGGTATATCTTCTAAAACCGAATTTAACAGTTCCACTTCCATAGGGTTCCTTATTCTTTATCCTTCCTCATTATATGCTCTATAAGGGGTATTAATGCCTTGGGCCTGTTCCGGCCGGCTTTTTTCCCCTGGTCCTTCCCGGCCTCTGCCTGGGGGCCGGGGGCCTTGGTTGCGGGGCTACCATCTGCTTGGGTGCTGGGAGCTTTGGCACAGGATTTACCCTCTGGGGGCGGGGATTGGGCCGGTAATTTGGCATACATATTGTAATGGCACATTGCCGTATCAACGCCATGGGCCAACCAATCCAGAGAGCAGGCGGCGGCTTTTTCTAAAATTGCCGTAATAACCTGCCATTCCGGCTCGGGAAAATGGCCCAAAACATGGTCTATAACCCCCTGCTCCTCACTACGGCCTATGCCGATTTTCAAGCGGGGAAAATCGTCCCCGTCTAAATGGGCTATCAGGGACTTTAAGCCGTTATGCCCGCCGCTGCTGCCTTTAGGCCGAAGCTTCATAGTACCGGTAGGGAGGGACAGGTCATCCACTAAAACTAAAATATCTTCATTTTCTATTTTATAGTAACGGGCCAATTCACCGACGCATTGACCGCTGAGATTCATGTAAGTTTGGGGTTTTACCAGCAAAACTTTTTGCCCCGCCGAGAAAACCTCCGCCACTAAGCCGTTAAATTTCGCCGCCTCAATTTGGCAGCCCAGTTTGTCCGCCAAAAGGTCTATAAGGATAAAACCCACATTGTGTCTGGTTGTTTCATATTTTTTACCAGGGTTGCCCAACCCTACAATCATTTTCATATTTATCCCCTCTTGCATTAAGTCAAATAACAGGCCCAAGCCCCAACTGTCGCAAACAATAGGAGGCTATACGCGCCCTAATTTTCTAATTTCAGATATAAAAGCGGATAAGGGTTCCCTTGCTCGTCACGTTCCGTCCTTTTATAAACTTGGAAGCCCAGATGTTCATAAAAACCTTGGGCCTGGGGATTTTGCTCATTAACCGTTAACTGGTTGATTGCATAATTGTCTATAGCCAAACTAACCAGCCTTTTGCCCAGGCCCCGGCCTCTGGCCGCCGGGGCAATGAACAGCATTTCCAGCTTCGGCTCGGATAGCCCCATAAAGGCCACGGGTTTTTTACCCTCATCCTCCGCCACAAGCAAGTGGTCTACATCCTTTAAAGCTGCTGGCACATACTGCTTAATAGCGGCTATTTCCCCAGCCGTCAAAAACAGGTGCGTGGCCTGGACAGAGCTTTCCCATACCGCCACCAACTGTTCCAACAGTAAGGGGTTCCGCTCCTTAACTTCCCTTATTTGCATGGTTCCTTACTCCGATGGTTTTTTTAATTACATGGTTGATGAGTTCCATTGTTACGGAATCCCCATGGACACTGAGTCCCGTGGCTAGTGGGTTCTCATAGTCACTGAGTACCATGGTTACTAAGTACCATGGTCGCTGAGTACCCCTCGGTCACTGAAACCCATGGTCAATGAATCCCATGGTCAATGAAACCCATGGGTAATGAATCACATGGCTAATGTAACCCATGGCTACTGAGTCCCATGGTCACTGAAACCCATGTCACTGAGTACCCCTCGGTCACTGAAACCCATGATTCACTTCATCTAATCTGCCATTTACGTTAATTTGCTTTTACTCGATAAGGTTATTTTAACATATTTTCCCTGAAATAAACATAGCATTTAAACAAAGGAGGCTAGAAAATGGAAATACGCAGCAGAAATATATTAGGCTCCCCGGTTTTCGCCATCGACCGCGGTGAAAAAATGGGACAAGTAAAGGACTATGTCTTTCATCCGGAAAAGAAGGCTATCATAGCCCTGGTAATAGCCGGGGCCAAGCGCTTTGGTGAAGAAAAGATTTTACCTTTAGGCAATATTAAATCCTTGGGCCAGGAGGCCATAACCATAGCCGATAGCTCCGCCCTGACCAGAAAGGGGGAGGACCCGGAAATAACCACCTATTTAAAGAAAATGGCCAATATTATTGGGGTTAACGTAATAACCACCAACGGCGGCTCTTTGGGGCGGGCCACGGACTTTTTTATTGACGGCAAAACAGGCGAGGTTACCTGTGTAGCCCTGGGGGGTAAAGCCTGGGATAGGCTCCTGAAGGGCAACAATTTTCTCCCCGTGGAGATGATTGAGGTCTTTGGCAACGACGTTATTTTAGCTAAGGAAAACGCCGCTCCTACCACCAGTAAGCCCAAGGAAAGCAAGGTGGAAAAAGTAAACGCCCCGGAAATCAAGGAGGCCCACTCCGGCTCCATTTGGAATCAGAGCAAGGAAAAAATTGCCGCTAAAACTAAAGAATACAAGAAAAAAATTCCCGTTTCCGCAGTTTTTACCGAGATTACCAAGGCAAAAGAAAGCCCCTTGGCAGACGACGAAAAAAAGACGCGAACCAAGGGGAAAATTACTTATACAAACAACGGCGGGGCAGATCAGGAAGATGATAAGGCATAAGCCGCTCCGCCTGGGGTTAACTCTTAACTTATTCAAACAGCCGGCTCACCGAGAGGTTGTTATTAATGGAGCGTATAGCCTCGCCTAAAAGGGAGCCCACGGACAGAATTCTGAATTTGTCGTTTTCTAAAACTGAATCATTTTTTTGTGGTATGGTGTTGGATACTACCACCTCTTTAATACAAGAGTTGGATAAGCGTTCCACAGCCGGGCCGCTAAACAGGGCGTGGCTGCAACAAACGTGAACTTCCTTAGCGCCATGTTCCATAACCGCGTCCGCGCCTAAGGTAATAGTTCCGGCTGAGTCAATAATATCATCGACCATAATAGCTACTTTGCCCTCTACATCGCCAATAAGGTTCATGATTTCCGCTTCACCCGGAGCGGGACGGCGCTTGTCCACAATGGCGATACCGCAGTTAAGCCGGCCAGCTAAGTCTCTGGCCCGGCCTACGCCACCAATATCCGGCGAGACAACGATAATATCGCCCTTTAGGTCTTTTCTTTTATAATAATTGGCTAAAATAGGCATGGCGGAGAGATGATCCACCGGAATATCAAAGAAGCCCTGAATTGCCGCGGCGTGCAAATCCATAGTTATGAGGCGGTTGGCGCCGGCGGCAGTGATAAGATTAGCGGTCAACTTGGCGGAAATGGGATCCCGCGCCTTGCTCTTGCGCTCCTGACGGGCATAGCCGTAATAGGGAATTACCGCTGTGATATTTTTGGCGGAAGCCCGGCGCATAGCGTCAATCATAATTAGCAGCTCCATTAAATTGTCATTCACAGAAGGACAAGTGGGCTGCAAAATGTAGACGTCCGCTCCACGCACGCTTTCATTGACGTTGACAGCTATTTCCCCATCACGAAAGCGTTGGACATTGCAATCGCCTAAATGTATTTTTAAGTGATCCGCCATTTCCTGAGCCAGAGCCAAATGGGCGTTACCTGTGAAAAGCTTTAAAGAATTATCGTTCATTGCCATTCCCTCCAAAGAAAAACATCCGAAAATCTCCAACCATATAAATATTAGCTATGAATTCCTGTTTTCCTCTTAATAAAACAGGAATTTTACTGTTTTTTGCGGATTTCCCTAAATTTTCGGGCCCATTTGTCGATATTCTTCTGCCGGGAGCGGGCCACCGCCAGAGCATCTTCTGGTACATCCTCGGTAATAACCGCGCCAGCGGCCACATAGGCCCCCTCCCCGACATGGACCGGCGAGACCAAACTGGCGTTACAGCCCACAAAAGCGTTATCCCCAATGGTAGTGCGGTGCTTCTGAAAACCGTCATAATTACAAGTAATGGTGCCGCAAGCGATGTTGCAATGGCTGCCCACATCGCTATCGCCGATATAAGTGAGGTGGGGTATTTTAGTGCCGTCTTGCACAACGCTGTTTTTAATTTCCACAAAGTCCCCTACTTTTACCGTATTGCCCAGCTCAGTTTTGGGGCGCAGGTAAGCAAAGGGACCGATATTGCCGTTATCTCCCACCTGGGCCTCGACGGCAACGCTCTGCCAAAAGCGGGTGTTATCCCCAAATTGGCAATCGCGTATATCCGCCTGGGGTCCGATCAGGCAATTAGCGCCGATGCGGCAATTACCCCGTATTGTGGTAAAGGGCTCTATAACCGTGTCCGGTCCAACCTGGGTTAAGGGGTCAATAAAGGTACTTTCCGGGGCAACTACAGTCACCCCAGCGTCCATAAGCTCCTCGTTTTTGCGGCGAAACAGTATTTTCGCGGCTTCGCTTAACTGCTTACGGTCGTTGATGCCCTTGACCTCCTCAAAGTCCCTGATTGTCCAGGCCTGGGTTTTTAAATTTTCCTCTCTGGCAATGGCAATGGTATCTGTTAAATAAAGCTCGCCTTGGCTGTTATTATCCTTCAGCTTACTTACTGCCTCTCTGAGGAAGCCTAAGTCAAAGCAGTATACGCCGCTATTTATTTCCGCGATGTTTTTTTCCGCCGGGCTGGCGTCCTTTTCCTCCACTATTTTTTGCAAGCTGTTATCAGTTGCCCGCACAATACGGCCATAGCCATAGGGTTCAGCCAATTTCGCGGTTAACACAGAACAGACTGAGGCTTCACTCTCGTGAAAATCAATAAATTCCCGGAGGGTATCACCCCGCAACAAGGGGGTATCGCCGCAGAGAACCAGCACCGTACCTTCGTGACCAGCTAAAGCCGGCAAGGCCTGCCCCACAGCATGACCGGTGCCCCGTTGCTCCGCCTGGAGGACAAATTCCGCGCGGTGGGCAAAAGCCGCCTCCACCGCCTCAGCGCCATGCCCCACTACAGTGAGGATTTTATCGGCGCCGCAGTTTTCCGCGGCCGCTAACACATAGTGTAGTATGGGGTGGAAAGCCGCTTCGTGCAAGACCTTGGGCAAAGATGATTTCATTCTCGTACCCTTGCCAGCAGCTAAAATTAAAACAAAACGTCGCAAAATATCACTCCTATACAGAAAAAAATGACAGGGTACCCCAATCATTTTTTTCAACATACTAATTACAAAACAAAATCCTGTAACCGGTAACATTATACTGTTTTTAGACGGAAAATGCAAATCTCCTTGAGGGTGTGGAAATAACCGGCTACGGTCCGTCTGGGGCATACATTTGAGCAATTTGCCCCGGCGAGATAACAGGCTGTTAAATCACGCCTCGGTTTCGTCAGCCTCCTTTTTATCCAGCGCCTCGGCTTCTTCCAGGGCCAAGGTTTCCTCATACTTTTCCAGCACCTTTTGCTGCAAAATATCTCTGGCCTCTTGGGAAATGGGATGGGCAATATCCCGAAACTCTCCGTTGGGAGTTTTACGGCTGGGCATAGCCACGAACAAACCGTTTTGACCATCCACTACCTTAACATCATGAATCACAAATGCGTCGTCCAGCGTCACAGAGACAATGGCCTTCATCTTACCCTCGGTCAATAATTTTCTCACTCGTACGTCCGTGATATTCAAAAGAAGTCCCTCCTTTCGGTCTGAAAAAAGAGTTCTCCATATTTAGACAAAAACCTGCCGCTTCTCGACAAAAAATTTCACTTTTTTGCTTTTGTTGCATTTTTTTGCGGTAATTACGACAATTTCTCCACGCCTTGATTTACGGGGTAAACCAAAAACGTCTCGGTTTTCGTCTCACGCACTAGCTCCGCCAATTCTGCGGGGGAGCTATGGGGCGCTAAAGCAAAGACCGCGGGCCCGCTACCGGACATCAAAGGGTAAAGCCCTTGACCGCGCCAAAAATCCTTTAAGGAGGTTAATTGGGGATAGTGGGGCAGGGTAACCCGCTCTAAATCATTATATAAACTTTGGGCCACCCGCACATTGTTGCCCTGGTCTAAACCAGCTAAAATATCCTGTTCAGACCCATTAGTCAGGAGGGGCAAAGCATCAAATTCCCGGAAAACCGCTGCCGTGGCAACGTGAAAACCGCTGTTAGCTAAAAGTATGGGGCAAGAGGGCAACGGGGGTAAGCTACTTAGCTTTTCTCCCCTACCCTGGGCTAAGGCAGTACCGCCGGCAACGCAAAAGGGAATATCTGAACCGACTTCACCACCGAGCCGCGCTAAATCCGCCGTAGCTAAACCTAAATGAAAATAATCGTTAACAGCATGTAACATAGCCGCGCCATTGCCGCTGCCTCCGGCGAGACCAGCCCCTACCGGAATATGCTTTTCAATAATTATCCGGGCTTCACCAGGCAGAGAAAAGCGCTCTTTAAGTAAACGCCAAATTTTAGCGACAATATTATCGGCCGTTGGTCCCAGGTCATAACCTGGCACGGTGAGAGAGAAGTCCCCCGCGTTAAAGTCAACTTTCAGGGTATCCCACAGGGATACGGACTGCATAATGGAGGTCAATTCATGATAACCCCCAGGTAACAGACCCTCCACCCGGAGATACAAATTTATCTTAGCGGCGGAACGGTAGCTTAACATTTAAAAGGACACCTGGCCCAAATGCTCCCGCAGGCGTTGGGCAGCCTCCGCCACCCGCTCCTCGGCAATGGTGAGGGAAATACGGAAATAGCCCTCGCCGCTGGGCCCATAGCCGGAGCCGGGGGTAATTACTATGCCAGCCTTATCCAGCACATATTCCGCAAAGGAAGCGGAATCAAAGCCTTTGGGCACCGGCGCCCAAATATAGAAGGTGGCTTGAGGGGCTTTGAGATTCCAGCCCAAGTCGTTAAAGGTCTGAACTATAACATCACGGCGCCGGGTATAGATGGCCTGCATTTTTTTGATGGCCTCATCCCCCTGTTCCAGGGCGACAATACCGGCTTCCTGAATAGCCTGGAAAACGCCGCTATCCACATTGGATTTGTACCGGGCCAAGGTGGCCACAACCGCGGGATTACCCACGGCAAAGCCCAGGCGCCAGCCAGTCATATTAAAGGGTTTGGAGAGGGAATTAAATTCTATACCAACTTCCTTAGCACCGGGGGCCTCTAAGAAGCTGGGTGAACGGTAGCCGTCATAATTCACCTCAGAATAGGCGTTATCATGGCAGACAATAATATCGTATTTTTTGGCAAAGGCCACAACTTCACTGAAGAAGGATAAAGGGGCGGTAGCTCCTGTGGGGTTATTGGGATAACCCAGCCATAGGATTTTGGCTTTTTTTGCTACTGCTTCGGGAATGGCGTTTAAATCCGGTAAAAAGCCATTTTCCTCCTTTAAGGGCATATAATAGGGTTCGCCCCCCGCCATGGTGGTGCCCAGGGCATACACCGGATAACCGGGGTCCGGCACCAGAGCCACATCGCCGGGGTCTAAATAACAATAACTGACGTTGGCAATCCCCTCTTTGGAGCCAATGAGGGTGACAACCTCGCTTTGGGGATCCAGAGACACGTCAAAACGCTTTTTATACCAGTTCGCTACCGCGGCGCGGAAGGACAACATACCCACAGAGGAAGGATATTGATGATTAGCCGGTTTTTTAATAGTTTCCGCCATAGCCTCTATAATAAAATCCGGGGTGGGTAAATCAGGGTCGCCAATGCCGAAGCTGATGACGTCAACGCCCTTAGCCTTGTAATCCTGAATTTTTTTCTCTATCCCGGCAAAGAGATAGGGCGGAATTTCACGGATTCTTTGCGCTTCTTGTTTCATGTTATCTCCTTGTCTCTTATTTCTTGGTATAATACAAAATTATTTTGTCTATAATACTCACTTGTTACAGGGGAAAGCCTCACTCATTGTAGCAATATTCACCTTCCGCCACATAGGTGGCCGGCCCGGTCATCATTAGGTGACCGTCCTCCCGCCATTCACATTCCAGGTCCCCGCCTAAGAGATGCACCAGGACTTTTCTCTCGGTATAACCGTTGAGCACAGCAGCCACCACCGAAGCGGAAGCCCCGGTGCCGCAAGCTAAGGTTTCACCGCAGCCCCGCTCATATACCCGCATACGGATTTCCGAGGGGGAGACAATTTCCACAAATTCAATGTTAGCCCGTTCGGGGAAAATAGGATGATTTTCCAGCAGCGGGCCCAAGGTGAGAACAGGGGCTTTAGTTAAGGTTTTCCAAAAGGTAACAGCATGGGGGTTGCCCATGGAAATACAGTTCATTTCAAACTCATACCCTTCCATTGTCATGGGCTGAGCAATTAATTCATCTTTATCGGATTCCACCGGCACTTCCCAGGATTTTGTCCGGGGTATACCCATATCCACCTGCACCTTTTCCAGCTGGCCATCGTTAAACACCAAGACCGGTTTAATGGTGCCGGCGGCGGTTTCCACCTTTAGGGCTTGTTTAGGCACAATTTGGCGGTCGTAAACATAAGCGGCAAAACAGCGTATGCCATTGCCGCACATTTGCGCTTCCGTGCCGTCGTCGTTAAAAATCCGCATACGAATATCGTTGATTTCCGAAGGTTGCACCACCAGTAAGCCGTTGGCGCCAATGCCAAAATGGCGGTGACACACGGCCTTGGCCAAGGCGTTTAAATCAGCCGGCAGTTGGTTGTTAACGCCGTCCACGATGATAAAATCATTGCCTAAGCCGTGCATTTTTGTAAATTGCAATTTCATTTTCCTTTTGCCTCCTAAAATTTTAGGGCCAATCAATACTTAGTTAAGTAACGGTCGATTTCCCAGGGGGTTACCTGGGTAGCGTAAGACTCCCACTCTTTCTGCTTAGCTTTGACAAAGCAGTTAAACACATGGCTACCCAGAGCCTCGGAGATTACGGCGTCGTTCCTTAATTCCTCT
This sequence comes from Peptococcaceae bacterium, assembly GCA_019415505.1. Taxonomy (GTDB): domain Bacteria; phylum Bacillota; class Dehalobacteriia; order UBA7702; family UBA7702; genus Cryptoclostridium. The sequence continues at coordinate 15,292 of DXZC01000014.1, forward strand.
ATAGCCTGGGCCAGACTATGGGGTAAACATTCAATACCGAGAGCCATACGCTCCTCATCAGAAAGGTCATAAAGATTATAATTGCAGGCCTCATGGGGGGTAATTTTATTTTTAATGCCATCCAGCCCGGCAATGAGCATCACAGCGGTGGCTAAATAGGGATTACAGGCCGGGTCGGGACTACGCATCTCTATCCTGGTAGAGGGACCGCGACGGGCGGGTATACGCACCAGGGGGCTGCGGTTTTTATCGGACCAGGCGATGTAAACCGGGGCTTCATGACCGGAAACCAGGCGCTTATAGGAGTTAACCGTGGGGTTTATAATAGCGGTAATGGCCTTAGCGTGACGCAAAAGACCGCCGATATAATAATATGCGATCTCGGAAAGACCATTCTTACCATTTTTATCATAAAATATATTATTGCCCTCTAAATCACAGAGGCTTTGATTCATATGCATACCGGAACCGGCAATGCCATATATTGGTTTGGGCATAAAGGTCGCGTGTAAACCGTGGCGCTGAGCGACCATACGCACCACCAGCTTAAAGGTTTGGATGCGGTCGGCGGAGGCCAAGGCGTCGCCATATTTAAAATCTATTTCATGCTGGCCAGGGGCACATTCATGGTGGGAAGCCTCAATTTCATAACCCATATCCTCCAGGGCAAAGACCATTTCCCGCCGGGCGGCGGAGCCTAAATCCACCGGGGAAAGGTCAAAATAGCCGGCCTGGTCGTGGGTTTCCAGGGTGGGGCTGCCGGATTCATCGGTATGAAAGAGGAAAAATTCCGCTTCCGGCCCGACATTCATGGTAAAGCCCATGGAACGGGCTTCAGCAATGGCCTGCTTTAAAACATAGCGGGGGTCGCCGACAAAGGGCTCTTCATTAGCGTCGTAAATATCGCAAATGAGCCGGGCTATGCCGCCGCCGGTATAATTCCAAGGGAAGATATTCCACGTGTCGAGGTCGGGTTTCAGGTACATATCGCTCTCTTCAATACGCACAAAGCCGTCCACTGAGGAGCCGTCAAACATAATCTCACCGTCCAGGGCTTTTTCCAACTGGGAAACAGGGAGGTTTACATTTTTCAGAATGCCGAAAACGTCGCTAAATTGCATACGCACAAACTTAATATCGTGGTCTTTGGCACTGGCAATGATATCTTCCTTATAATATTTGCTCATGGGGACCTCCATAATTTTTATTACCTTTCATTATACTATATTAGATAGTCAGAGAAAAGACTATTTTTTAGAAAAGTGGCATATTTCAAGAATATTTCTCCTATGATTAATAAAAAAGAGGTGTATATATGAGTAAAAGGCATAGACAAAACCGAAATTATGTCAGTGCGGATGAGCTACTTAACGCTTTAAGACAAGGTGGTTTTCAAATGAACGGCAATAACGGCAATAATGGAGCAAACAACAACTTTAACAATGGGCCTATGCCCAACAACAACATGGCCCATAACGGCCCCATGCCCAATAATATGGGCAACGGGCCTATCCCCAACAACCAGGGCAATAATATGTTTGGCGGTAACACCCAAAATACCTTGGGAGCCTTGGCCAGCTTAATAAATGGTCAGGGTGGTGGTAACGCCGCACCGCCCATGGGCGGCGGAATGCCTCCTATGGGTGGCGGAATGCCCCCCATGGGCGGCGGAATGCCCCCCATGGGCGGACCCACCGGGCCAGGAGCCATGCCCCCTATGGGCGGGGGTATGCCAGGTATGCCCCCTATGCCGGGTATGGGTCCGGGCATGGGACCAATGCAAGGCCCCAACAAGCCCCAGACGCCCAACAGCAACCAGGCCTCTAATGCCAACGCCGCCAATAGTTCCGGCAGCGGCTCCGACCGGGAGCTTTTACGCAAGCTATTAATGGAAATTTTAGAAATTTTGCGGGAAGACGACCAACAGGAATAAAATTCCTGGCTGAGAAGGTAAATACCACCCTTCTCAGGAACTCAAGCGAGATCCTCCTAAGACACTTGCCGCAAACAGCGCCGGATTCCCAACTGGAATCCGGCGCTACTCTTTAGTCTTTTGCATAATTGATTTTTGCTCCCCTGAGCAAGAAAAATTCCTCAATCCAGGGTTTAGGGACAAGTTATTCAATTTACCACGGCAACCAGGCTGGATAAAACCAGGGTTTACGCTGTCGCTTAAAACGAGGCAGCTCAGGGTAATACCAATAATTAGAGGCATTGCGGGAAAGCAACAAAAAACAACGCAGTGCGCTGGTATGCGCTGCTGCGTTGTATTAAATAGCTCATGAAAAATTTGCCGCTAATTCAAGGGACGAGGGTAAATACCCTTACCAGCCCTGGGCTTTTTCATAGTTGACTATGGTGTTTAAATTGTCCCTTTCAATGTCGCTAAATTGGGACTCGCTAAAATTAGGATTAGGCTGGTACCAAGAGAACTGGGCAAAGTAATTGCGCCATTTCTCCGTTTGGAACTCATAGCCGTGCCGGGCATAGATTTCATTGCGAATGGTGGCTACCTCGTTTTGGCTATAGGCCGCCAGGTCGCTATCAGTAATATAGCAGGTGTTAGTAGGCCAAAAATAACCGTTTATGCCGGAATAGGAATAAGTTGAGGGAGCGGCCTCTCCCCGCCAGCCCCTGGCTTTTTCATAGGCTACAATGGTAGCTATATTGGCCCGTTCCACCTCGTTAAACAGGGAATCATTAAAATCCGGGTTGGGCAGGTACCAAGAAAACTGGGCGAAATAATCGCGCCATTTATCTGTTTTAAAAATATAGCCGCGGCGGGCGTAAATTTCATTGCGCAGCGCCGCCACCCCTTCTTGGGTATAGCCTTGTAAATCCGCCTCGCTTATATAGAATTTGTCCGAAGGCCACAGATACGCGTCAGCCCAGGTATCAGTTTTCGGCGTTTCCGTCTCGTTAGTTTGCACCAAATTGGTAACGGAATTCTGGGGCTCTGAGGCCACAGTAGACTCGCTAGGGTCTTTAGTCTGTGGGGTGGTTTCCGCGGTTGCGGGCTCTTTAACATTGTTGGTGACAATAGCGGTTATAGCTACGGCAGCGCAAATTACACAGCAGACAATGGCCACAATAGCCATGGTTTTATTACTGTTTTTCCGGGGGCCAACCCCACTGGCGCTACCTAGTTTGTTACCACATTCCGGGCAGAACTCCTCCGCCTCGTTTACTTTCGTGCCGCATTGAGGACAGTACAAAATATCACTTCTCCCTTTTTCATTGTTATAAAAATATTACTCCAACTGTTAAATATTGTCAACTATTGTCTGGCAATATTTATTTTAGTTTCCGGTTGAAATTGGGTTAAAACGGCAACTGGAAGTTGGCCAAGTTCGCTAAAAATTACCAATACCCATAAATTTGACATTGCCTTTACTTATATTTAATCTTAGAAACATCAGAAAGCAGTATAATTATTTTACTTACTATTAAAAGTTTAAAGGGAGGGACAATATGGGTTATTTATTACTATTCCTACCGGCTTTAACCGTAATAATAATCCATTTAATTTTTAAGAACACCTTTAATGACGGAGAAAAAATCGACAAGGGCATAGTGCTTTGCTATTGGAAATTAAGCTATAGAAGAAAATTTATTAGAACCCTCTGGCTATTCCCAATCTCTATAATTATAATGGTGTTATTTCATCTTACCTTTCAATCCTGCTTTTACACCTGTATAATTGGAGCTATAGTTTTCATATCGTTTCTTGCCCAAGCTATTTATAATTATAAAAAATGGACCGCGGAACGATGACCGCCATTTGGTCAACATAACCCTTAATTTGTCCTCAACAAATTTTACCGTGGTTTGACACAAAAAAACGCAGCGCTTTAATGGGCGCTGCGTTTTTGCTGCCGCTTTAGGGTAAGATGATAACCCCAAGGCCAAAGAGACAATTAAAAGATGGGTATTACGGCCCCGTCATAGGTATCGTTAATAAAGGCGCGAACTTCCTCGCTGGTAAGGGCCTTCACCAAGGCCTGGATAGCCGCGTCGTTTTCGTGACCAGAAGCCACCGCAACGATGTTGGCATAGGTTTGGGCGGCTTCACCCTCGGCGTCCTCAATGGCGATGGAGTCATTTTTAGCGCTAAGCCCTGCTTCCAGAGCATAGTTGCCGTTGATAACAGCCATATCTACATCGGGGAGAGAGCGGGCCAGTTGAGCGGCTTCAATTTCCTGAATCTTTAAGTTTTTGGGGTTTTCCGCAATATCCAAGGCTGTAGCGGTAAAGCCGGCTTCTTCATTGAGGGTGATGAGTCCTTCCTGCTGTAAAAGCATGAGGGCACGGGCTTCGTTGGTACCGTCGTTGGGTACGGCGATGGTGGCGCCATCGGCTAATTCAGCCACAGTTTTGGTTTTACCGGGATAAAGGCCGAAGGGCTCGTAATGGATAGCGGCTACGGACACTAAATTAGTGTTGTTTTCCGCGTTGAAATCATCCATGTAGGGCTTGTGTTGAAAATAATTGGCCGCCAATTCGCCGGCGTCCACGCTGAGATTGGGCTGCACATAATCGTTAAATTCCACAATCTCCAGGGTATAGCCTTCTTCCGCTAACAGGGGCTTAGCAACTTCCAAAATTTCCGCGTGAGGTGTAACGCTGGCGCCCACTTTTATGGTGGTGGTTTCAGCATTAGCAGCGCCGTCATCAGCGGCGGGGTCCTCAGAAACCC
>DXZC01000014.1:19997-23830 GCA_019415505.1 Peptococcaceae bacterium
CCCATTTTGTGGGTGGTGTTTCCAGCATCGACGGCGCGTCCTTCGGCGGCGGTTTCTCCAAAACCGCCGCAGCCGCTCAAGGCAAATACGCCAATGAGGGCGACAAATAACAGGGTAAGAACCTTTTTCATGTTTTTTCCTCCTTAAAATTATATAATATTTGTCAAGTTAAATAGTTGACATTGCTAAACCTAATAACTAAAAGCGCCTAAACTAGAATGACATAATTAAATTAACTAAAATAACCAATATAACTAAATTAGCCAGGACCAGAATAAATCGGCAATAAAGGGCTGTAGCAAAAACATCACTAAAAAAGTCAAGAGAGCTAGGGCATAGGCTTGATAAGGCCAAGGCTTCTCTCCAGCCTGGGGGGTAGCTAAGGAGAGGGGCGTTTTAGCAGCCACCAGCTTTATCAGGAAAAAGCCCAGAACAGCGCCGAGGGTATTGGCTAAAAGGTCGTCAAAATCAGAGGAGCGATAGGTAAAAAGCTGGGAAATTTCAATAAATAAGGACAGGGAAAAGCCGTAGAGCGCCACTATTTTCCAGTTGGTAAAGTGGTACCACAGTAAGGGCAAGAGCAGCCCCAAAGGCAGGAACAGCAAAATATTGAGACAGAATTGCCCCAGGCCTAAAACAGCCCCTCTTAGGGGTATGATATTTACACTATAATCTGTCACCAGGTTGCTTAAAGAGGGTACGCCGGTGGCGGCAAAAACCGCGGTGAGAAAGGTAACAAATAAAAGTAACAAAACTGTGCGGGGTTTACCTAGCTTGCCATGGCCTAACTTAATTAGGAGCAGCAATAAGGGCAGTAAGAAAATTAGGCCAGCCAGGGTTTCCAGGCCAATGGTGTATAATCGAGTCAATGTAGCCCCCTTATCTTTATAACTTTATGACTTTGTATCTTTATGCCCATGTTTCCGGGCAGTTAATTTATACGCTTATCCCCGATTTTGGCGACTTTCATGCCTATTTCCTGGAATAGCTGGACAATAATAACGAGAATGAGCACGGTGACCAACATAACGTCGGACTGATAACGGTAGTAACCATAGTTAATGGCAATGGCCCCTAAACCGCCGCCGCCGACAAAGCCGGCCATTGCAGTATAACCCAATATGGTGGTGATAGCAATGGCGCTACCCACTATTAACGAGGGTCGGGCCTCCGGCAGCAGCACCTTGGTGACTATTTGCAGGGGGGTAGCGCCCATGGACTGAGAAGCCTCAATAACGCCAAAATCCACCTCTTTAATGGAGGATTCCACCATGCGAGCGACAAAGGGAGCCGCGCCCACAACCAACGGCACCACTGTGGCAGTGGACCCCAGGGAGGTACCCACCACAAAGCGAGTAAAGGGAATCAGGGCCACCAACAGAATAATAAAGGGCACGGAACGCAGGAAATTAACAATAAAACCCAGGGTGGCGTTGAGCCAGCGCACAGGGCGAATACCGTCTTTATCCGTGACTACCAGCACCAGCCCCAAAGGCAAACCAATAACATAAGCCAGGAACGTGGAAAAGATAGTCATGTACAGGGTTTCCCAAATACCGACCAGGAGGAGATGAACCATACTAGCGTCAAACATTATATATTTTCCTCCTCAAAATGAATTTTATTGACCCGCAGGTAGGAATATATGCGTTTTACCTGGGCCTCCCTTTCCGGCAGCTCGATAAGCATATGACCGAAAATTTTACCTTCCACCTTTTGGATATCCGCCAAGAGAATATTAACCGGCGCGCCGCACTCCAACACCATATTGCCGATAATCGGCTCGGTAAAGGTATCGCCGTCGAAAACCAGGCGCAAGCAGGGTCCGCCCACAAAAGGCTCTACCTTTTTAGCGCCGGGGAAAATCAGTTGCTTGGCCATATCGCTTTTAGGCTCCAAGAACACCTCGGAGACTTTGCCCACCTCAACCACATGGCTGCTGTCGATAATGGCTACACGCTGGCAGACCTCCTCAATTACGCTCATTTCATGGGTAATTATAACAATGGTGAGGCCCAGTCTTTGGTTAATTTCCTTGAGTAAATCCAAAATGGATCTGGTGGTGGTAGGGTCCAAAGCGCTGGTAGCTTCGTCACAGAGGAGGACCTTAGGGTTGGTAGCCAAGGCACGGGCAATAGCTACCCGCTGCTTTTGCCCGCCGGAAAGCTGGGCCGGGTAAGCCTGGGCTTTATCCGCCAGGCCCACAATTTCCAAAAGCTCCAAAGCCCTGGCTTTAGCCTGCTCTTTGGGAACGCCGGCAATATTCATGGGAAAGCAGATATTCTGCAAAGCGGTTTTTTGCATTAAAAGGTTAAACTGTTGAAATATCATGCTCATAGAGCGGCGCACCCGCAACAGCTCCTTAGAGGAGAGGGCTCCCAGGTCATGGCCGTCAAAAATAACCTTGCCGGCGGTAGGTCGTTCCAGATAATTAATACACCGCACCAAGGTACTTTTGCCAGCGCCGCTTAAACCGATGATACCAAAAATTTCCCCAGCCTCAATAGTGATATTAATATCGTCCAGGGCTACAACTGTATTCTGCTTGGTACGAAAGGTTTTATTGAGATTCTCTATTTTAATTATTTCATTCATTATTTCAAAGCATCCTCTATATTTTGTAACAGCTATTCTAAAATTTTACCTCAAATAGCTGGTAAAGTCAACTAAACTTTCAGCCTGAGCCCCCTTGGGCAGTTAGATAAAACCTGTAGTTTCCGGATTTTTAGTATTATCTGTTGGATAAATAAAAAAAGCCAGGGCGGAAATTATCGCCCTGGCTTTATGCGGCTCAGATTCCTCTTTGTTTGCGGCTTCGATTTTTTGCGGCTTGGATTCCACGTTGTTTGTGGCTTGGATTTTTTGCGGCTCAAATTCTACTTTGTTCGCAACCCAAATTTTTTTGCGGTACAGATTCTATTTTGTTTATGGCTCTCAGATTGTTTGCGGCTAAAATTCTGCCTTTTTTGCGACCTAGATTTTTTTGCGGCTTGGACTCCGCTTTGTTTGCGGCTTAGATTTTTTGCGGCTTGGACTCCGCTTTGTTTGCGGCTTAGATTTTTTGCGGCTCAAATTCTACTTTGTTCGCAACCCAAATTTTTTTACGGTATAGATTCTATTTTGTTTATGGCTCTCAGATTGTTTGCGGCTTGGATTATACCTTTTTTGCAACACGATTTTATTTTTTAGGGGTGAGGAACAAGGGTGTTCCCCTCGCCTGTTTACAATTAATTCAGCTTTGGTAGTATCGCCAAAACCCGACTCGCAAGCCCCCACACGCCCCACACTCCCCCAAGTTACAGTGGTTAAAAGAATTTGAGTGAGGCCATGTGAACCGCAAAGCCGGTAAGCTGGACGGCTTTTGGGGTTAAAAGCCTATTTTTAGGTGAAAGCAAGCAATATGGGGAGAGCTTAACTTCCTGTTCAAGGTTGCACGGGCGTGGATTAGGCCGAAAGCCCAGGATTTAAGGAGTGCAGCGCAAGTAATGGCATAAGCAGGGGCGCGATTTACCGCCATTGTAGCAACGCAAAAACGACTGAAATACGAAAACAAGGCTTTTTATTGCTTCGGAGCAATAATGCAATCACGTTTTACCTGGGAACTTGATATAATCTAACATACCGCTTATTGACAGCATAGGCGTTTCGTGGCAGCAATGTGAAACGGGATAAATTAACTTTGTGGGCGCAACGCAACTTGCCGTACCCTGACAATGGTTATAATGGGACAAATAAACATTATGGCTATAGCGTTACTTGCTGTACAATGTGGCAATGAGATATGGGGCGGGGACATTGGCCCAGTATGGACTGAAAAGCTTGGTCATGGGTGC
>DXZC01000140.1 GCA_019415505.1 Peptococcaceae bacterium
AATATAAGAAAAGCCCCAAGCCGCCGTTGCGCTGACCATTAACAAATCAGCCTTAGTATTTTTCACCCTTATCCCCCTGCAAACTTAAATAATTTGATTTAAAACCCACAACCACTGAACCCAACAACAACAGGACGTCTTAATCCTGTTCCCAAACCTTTTATTGCACTCTAATTGTAGTTTATATTAAAATAGTTCAACTGGTTATGGCAATATCTTTTTTATAGCTTACCATAAAACTGTACTAGCTTTATTAATTATATAACAGGGGGAATTCAGGAACAAGGTTTATTTAAAAAAATCCAAGCCTACCGACGTTAGCCGACGAGGGTTATATGGTGTTCAGTATAATGTTTCTTACTGGCTTGTGGAAGTTAACTACTTTGATATTGGTGAAACCATTATTTTATTTCGGTATTGCAGTGGCAAAGGGGCAGTCCCACCGGCACACTTTAAACTAGAAACACATACTGTAAGCGAGGCGAAAATGGCGCTATGCAGTATGAAACGGTCAGCTCCGGCCATTGACTCCCCAAACCCCGACAAACTAACGCCACTGCTCGGAACAACCAAAGCATTGAGGTGCGCTTTGGGGGAGAAGCATCCTCAGAGCAGTAGGGTTATCAGCTTTATTCTGAACTAACTTTATTTATCGCCCTAAAAACCCAAATTGCCAATTTAATCAACTCCGCCGAGCCCCTGAAACTGGCTCTACATACGCCGACTTGATTATACGACCCACATACACAGACTTGCCTACGCCACCCCCACATATGCCGCCTTGACTACACCGACCCCACATATGCCAACTTGCCTACACCGCCTCTACATACGCCGACTTGCCTACACCACCCCCACATACGCCGACTTGCCTATACGCCCCACATACGCTGACTTGCCTACACCGCCCCCACATACGCCGACTGCCTACACCGCCCCGACATATGCCGACTTGCCTACATTGTCCCTACATACGCCGACTTGACTACAACGCCGCTACATACGCCGACTTGACTATACGACCTTATACGCCGACTGACTACACCGCCCCGACATATGCCGACTTGCCTACATCGTCCCTACATACGCCGACTTGACTACAACGCCGCTACATACAACGACTGACTACACCGCCCGCATATGCTGACTTACTATACCACCAACATATACTGACTTTTAATTTCCCCAGTCGGGTAAAGGCCGCTTTGAGCAGCCCGGAGATACTGGCCGGGCCGGCTAGAAGCCTCAGGATGAAATACACTTTTTCAATGATTAAGAGAGTTAAAACCCCGGGCAATACAGGGGCAGCGGGCCTTTTCACTTATCCCGCCTATAATCACAGTCAAAATTTTTACCTAACATAGAGCTTACTTAACATAGCTTACACAACTTGAAAATTGCAAATTTCTTACCCTCAAAAGCCCAAAAGGCGCAGGAGAAGCAATGAGATAACCAGAGTAATCCCCGCGGCGCCGGCGGCATAAAGCAGCTTCTGATATGGGCGTTTCCCCTCTTCTCTGGCCTTTTCGATTTCATCAAGCTTGGTTCCTTCCATAAAGGCCACGATTTCGTGGTATGTCTGCATATCAAACTTTTTCTTCTCCCTTTCCGCCAGGGTTGCCAGGTAAAATGTTACGCCCAGCAGGATTACCCAGATAGCGACTCCCAGAGATGACAGGAAATGCAACAGGGGGAGCGGCGTAATAATCGTCGCCAACAGCAGCACGGCAAAGGCAATGCTCAAGCGATTAAACTTAATTCTATCCTCGCTGCTAATCTGGTCTTTCATAATTTTCACATCTCCTTTAATTAATTGATCCAGAGAAATATCCAGAACTTTGCTGAGCAAAACAAGACTGTGTACATCGGGGTAGCTTTTATCATTTTCCCAATTAGAAATGGTCTGCCTTGATACGTAAATTTTTTCAGCCAGGGCGTCCTGGGATAATTCCTTTTCATTACGATACATTTTAATTCTCTTACCCAGTTCCATTTTTTGCCTCCTTTCCGGTTCTATCTTAAACAAAGCCGGGGGTTTTGTCTGTCAAAAGTCTTTGACAAACCCTATTTTCGTGGTCTTTTTATTATCAATTAAATTTTGCGGTCTTTATTTCCTTTTCATTGTATCATCAATGTGTAAATCCTGCCTCATTTGTGTGCAACGCTTGCTCTAAATAAAGCCTAATAGTAAGCCGCCATAAGCGGCTGCTTTTTTCACAGCGGCACAGCGCCAAACCGAGGGTTTTGTCCCCACCTGGGGCAGAAATTAAACCGCTAGCTAGTAAAAAGGGGTCAAGGAACTGACTATTTTTCCTAAAATTAAACTTGCTAACTAAGTGGCGCTATAGTAAACTATTATGGTGTGCTGATAAACAACAACTAAGGGATAGATTAAACCCTATAAAGCTACTTAACAAGTTAACTAGAAACTATAATGATAATAAAAAAGTAAGAAAGGATGTGATGATAATGCAAGACAAACGCTGGATTTTCGCCGGCTGTATACTGCTGCAAGGGTTAATTTACGGCCTGGGCAATGTGCTCACCAAATTCGCCTATGCCAGCATATCGCCGTTTTGGTGCCTTACCCTGCGATTTGGCTTGGCAACCTTCATATTCTTTCTCTTTTTCGGCAAGAGCATTGTGGGGCAGCTAAAAGCCTGCCAGCTGAAAGACTGGCTGCCCTCGGCCCTCTGTATGGCCTTGGGCTATATTACCTGTAATGTGGCCTTGGATATGACCGCCGCCACTACCGTTGGTTTTCTCATGGCCTTGCCTATTATTTTCACGCCCTTTTTTGCCCGGCTCATCTTAAAGCGGCCCTACCGCCTGATGTATTTGCCCGCTCAAATAGCCGTGGTTCTGGGCTTGTACCTGTTTTGCAGCAATGGCGGCTCCTTTACCTTTGGCTTAGGCGAGGGCTTATCCCTCTTTACCTCTATAGCTGTGGCCGGCGCCTTTGTCTTTGGCGAGCGGGGCCTGCGCCAGATGAACGTAGTCAGTATTTCCGCAACCCAAACGGGCCTCACCTTTATTCTCGCCTTAATCGGGGCTTTATGGCTAGAGCCGGAGATCCAATTTGCCGCTGTAGAGCCTGTGGCCTGGTGGGTTATACTCTATTTGGCCATTCCCTGCACCTGCTTGGCCTTTGCCTTACAAAACATCGCCCTCACGGGGATTTCCTCTACCACCGTGTCCATGCTCACCTGTAGCGAGCCAATTCTCACCGCCGCTATTTCCTGGCTGGTACTGGGGGAGGTCTTAACGGGCACAGGCTTTGTGGGCGCCGCCATAATCATTATCTGTATTGTGGTGGAAACATATTTCGACGGCCAAAAGCAAGCTCTGGAACAATGCTCATCCGCATCTGTCATAAAGTAACAGTATAGTTGTAAGGTAACCTTAATCTGGCCTCTATTATCAATAAAAGTTTATACTTTATACATTTTTGTAGATACTGGGTACTACGAATTAAAGAGTGTATCTGCCGGGAGGAACAGCTAAAAATGCCGCATTTGACAGAAAGCGAAGAAAAGGAGTACCTGAAATATGTTCAACAGGAGCTTCAGGCAAAGGTAGAATATATAGATGAGCAAATAAAAAAGTATCACGAAGAAATATTGGAAATGAAACGCTATATGTATGAAAATCAAGCTCAGCTTGACAATGCGGAAAAAGCTCTGAACCGCGTGTCTGTTTTCGACAGTGTTTCTTTGGGAGAAGATGCACTCAGGCAAAAAGAGAAAATTACCAAGTTAATACAATCGCCATATTTTGGAAGAATTGATTTTCAACAAGCGGGAGATACCGGCACATTCTATATCGGCATTTATGGATTTTCCGGTCAAGGAACATCAAATAATCTGATTTACGATTGGCGCGCGCCTGTTTCCAGTATGTTTTACGATTTTGAACTTGGTAACGCTTTCTATCTGGCTCCTGCCGGAAAAATTGAGGGCAATCTTTGTTTAAAACGGCAGTACAAGATTGAAAAGGCTCACATGGAGTATATGATAGAGTCCTCGCTAAACATAGGAGATGAGGTATTACAGAAAGAATTAAGCCAAAATTCAAATGAAAAAATGAAAAATATTGTGGCTACCATTCAAAAAGAACAGAATGTGATTATTAGAAATGAAACAGCCAAAGTTCTAATTATACAGGGGGCGGCGGGGTCTGGTAAAACTTCCATTGCCCTTCACCGGATTGCCTTTTTACTGTATCGCCAAAAAGGAAGCCTAGATTCGCAAAATGTGCTGATTATTTCACCCAACCAGGTATTTGCAGACTATATCTCCAATGTGCTACCGGAACTAGGGGAAGAAAATATGTTGGAGATGAGTTTTGACCAGGTAGCATCAGAATATCTGGGTAAGAAATATAAATATAGAACTTTTTCACAGCAAGTAGAAAGCCTGTTATACGCAAAAGACCTCAGTTTACAATTACGGATTGCGTATAAATCTTCTAATGAATTTGTAGAACAACTTCAGCAATTTTTAAATTTCGCGGCAAGGGAATATTTTGTTCCGAAAGAAATTTGTTTTGGCAATTTTTATATATCACAACGCGGTTTGTGGGAAAGTTATTGTCAATTACATAATTATCCAATAAAAATAAGATTAAAAAGAATAGCTGACAAAGTTATCGCGAAATTAAAGAATACGGGAAAAAAATTAGACATATCTTCTATTCGCCTGCTCAGAAAGGGCATAGAAAATATGTATACTGTAAAAGACGCCTTATCGTTATATCAAAAATTTTATGAATACATGGATAAAAAAGAATACTTTTGTTTCGCGGCAAAAAACACTTTTGAATATAGCGACCTATTCCCGTTTGTTTATACTAAAATTTTTTATGAGGGAATTACAACAGACTATTCTAAAATCAAACACTTGTTAATTGATGAAATGCAAGATTATACCCCAATTCAATACGCTGTACTGTCTAAGTTATTTTCCTGCCAAATGACAATTCTTGGCGACGCTTATCAAAGTGTAAACCCTTACAGTTCTTCTACAGCGGAGAAAATATCTCCCTATTTTTCCGGGGCACAAATAGTTGAAGTTTCTAAAAGCTATCGCTCCACGTGGGAAATCGCGGAATTCGCCAGAAACATTATTAATAACCAAAGTTTACGTTCCATTGAACGTCATGGCTCTGTTCCGTCGATCATTGAAACCAACAACGCTGATGAGGAGTTTTTGGCAATAAAACATCTGATTACAAAATTCAAAGCCTCCCCCTATTC
>DXZC01000141.1 GCA_019415505.1 Peptococcaceae bacterium
GCGTCAGATGTGTATAAGAGACAGGAGATGTACTCGCCGTCTACCCCCATTAAACCATTGGGGTCGGAATTTTCAGTGTAGGTCTGTATTTGAGTTATGGGGAAACCGCTATTTTGTAATTCAGCCAGTAATTCTTCAGCAGTCAGGGAGTTACCCCCAGTTTTACCGCTATTTATATAGAGTAGTACCGAAATAGCTGCCACCAGCACTAAACCCAGCACTATACCATAGATAGCTAAATGCTTTTTAGGTTGAGAAGCCTTTGCGCTGCTTACCTGTAGCGGTAAGTTTTCCCCTGTAGGTTGAGTTATCTGGCTTACTGGCGCCGGGGCCTGGGGGGTGGTTGCAGGGCTTAATTGCTCTTTGTCCGGGGTGGCAATAGCTTGGCCGCTTTCAGTTGTTTTATCCACCTGGGGGTTAACAGCTTGTTTGGGCGGCGCGCCAGGTCCGCCGTATTTTTTGGCGGCCCGTATAGCGTCGTAAATCAGAATATCGGCGATATCTCCCCGCATTTCATAGGGCAATTTGTTGAGGCAATTACGGCAAATCATACCGCCCAGGCATTTATACTCGCCCTTATCCTGCCAGCAGATTTTACAATAGTTATTTTTTTCGGGTATATTATCATCAGCCTGGTTTTCCGCCGGGGACTGATTAAGGCCGAAAGTTTCCATGGAGATTCTCCTTAATTTACTTTGTAATGATATTATACCATAAAATGACATTATAGCAATGAAAAAATAGTTCTAATGGGGCTTAAAATCTCATGCTGGCGCTATTCTTATTTTTTTTCGTCGGGTCCAGGGAAACATTAGCGCCGGGTATAGTATATTTTCCAGCGCGGTTTGAGCGGCAGGATCCGGTAGGTAATGGCGTTAGCTGATATGTTATGTGGCAGCGTTATCTGATATGCAGCGGCGTTAACTGCCAGGGTAATTTAGTGGAGAAAGCGTTTTATCCAATTTAGCTTTGTGGGGGAGTAGGGGTGGTAGCGGAAATTAAGGTCAGGAACACTTTTTTTGTTTACCACAGACTTTTTATGGCTAAAGGTATCAAAAGAGTATTTACCGTGGTAGGAGCCTATACCGCTATGGCCTACGCCGCCAAAGGGTAATTTAGGGGTGGAAAGGTGAATTACAGTGTCGTTAATACAGCCGCCGCCAAAGGATAGGCTGCGGAGTACGTCCCTTTCCAGGACGTTATCTCTGGCAAATAAGTAAAGGGCTAAAGGTTTAGCTTGTTTTTTTACGGTGAATATAGCCTCCTCCGGTTGCTTGAAGGCTATAACCGGCAGGATTGGGCCGAAGATTTCCTCCGCCATTACTGGCGAGTCCCAGGTTACATTGTCCAGTATGGTAGGGGCGATTTTACAGCTGGCGGCGTTTCCTTCTCCGCCGCAAAAAACATCTTCCCCGGCGATTAGGTTAAGTAGGCGTTGATAATGGGCCGCTGTAATAATTTTTGGGTAATCCTTATTGAGTAACGGTTTTGGTCCCAAAAATTTATTAATATACTTTACTAAATAATTTAAAAAATCGCTTTTAACGGTTTCCTGGACTAGAACATAGTCTGGCGCCACACAGGTTTGTCCGGCATTGAGAAATTTACCAAAGGCTATTCTTTTAGCGGCCAGGGGAATATCGGCGCTCTCATGAACTATACAGGGACTTTTCCCTCCCAGCTCCAAGGTAACGGGGGTCAAGGTTTGCGCTGCTTCTGTCATAACTAATTGGCCCACTTTCGCGCTGCCAGTAAAGAAAATATAGTCAAAGCCCTGTTTGAGTAGAGCCTGGCTCTCCGCTACCGCACCTTCTACTACAGTGACGTATTTTGGTTCAAAAACCTCTGCTATCAGCTGGGCCAGGACTGCCGAGGTGTGGGGCGCAAACTCCGAGGGCTTGATTACGCAACAATTCCCGGCGGCAATGGCCCCAACCAAGGGGCTTAGGGCTAGCTGAAAGGGATAGTTCCAGGGCGCTATGATTAAAACTAAGCCGAAAGGTTCTGAATATACCGTGGCTGTACTGGGGAACTGGGATAGAGGCATAATTTTTCTTTTGCCCCGTTCCCAAGAGGGTAACTTGCGGATAGCATAGCGTATTTCTTCTAAAACCAGGCCAATTTCCGTCATATAGCTTTCCTGGGGGGCTTTATTTAAGTCTTTATAGAGAGCTTGGGTAATATCAGCCTCATATTTTTTTATGCCTTTAGCTAGGTCTGCTAGACGCTGTTGCCGAAAAAAAACGCTTTTTGTGATATCAGTCTCAAAAAATTTTTTCATATTAGAGAAGGTTGTGTCAATATAATTCATATATACCTCCGTCCCAAATTGGGGACTCTGGTTTATTGTAATTAATTTAAGTCAATCTGGCAAGAGTATTGTTTTTTTCGCCTAAATTTGCTAAAATAATTATGCAAGAAAGGGATTTTTTATGTCTGATAATAACGCAAAAAAAAGCTCATATTGGCAGCTAGTTTGCAGATCGTTAAATTTACGGTACTGCTGTTTTTTTGTTTTGACAGTGCTTTGGTTGGAGCTAGTTTTACGCTATTTTACTGTGGCGAATTTCTGGAATTTTAGTTTAGTTTGGCTGGTTCTACTGTCACTGCCTCTGGGGTTTCTGGCTGTTTTGCTTTCGTCCCTTTTGCATAAACGCGGCAATACCATAATAAGCTGCGTCTTAGTGGTTTTGTTTACTGTTCTCATTATGGTGCAGCTGGTCTATTATACTATTTTTAACGCTTATTTCACCCTTTATTCCCTGACCGGCACTGGCAAGGTTTTAGCCTTTTGGCAGGCTGGCTTTAACGGTATATTAAAGGCTGGGTTGCCGCTGTTACTTTCCGCTGTTCCCTTGGTATTCTGGCTAGTTAAGGCTAGAAAATGGGTGCCTGCTACCAGAATAAGTGTAAACTCCGCTGTGGCTTTAATTTTTATAATGGCTATTATCCAGCTTGGCGCTTTTGTGGGTATATCTTTGGACCATAACGGTACAATGTCCAGAAGTTATCTCTATAATCAGGCTTTTGTGCCCCAACTGTCGGTGGCCAATTTTGGCGGCTTAACCACTTATCGGTTGGATATAAAAAACCTCTGCGGCGGTATGAACCGTAGTTCTGAAGCGGCTGAGACAACCGTAACCCCAGAACAAGAAAACTCCAGTTTGCCCCCTAATGTGCTGGCTATTGATTATACTACTTTAATAGAAAATGAGACTGATGACATTATTAAAGATATGCACCAGTATTTTCAGAAAAAAAACCCTACTTA
This sequence comes from Peptococcaceae bacterium, assembly GCA_019415505.1. Classification (GTDB taxonomy): domain Bacteria; phylum Bacillota; class Dehalobacteriia; order UBA7702; family UBA7702; genus Cryptoclostridium. The sequence goes on from DXZC01000141.1 coordinate 3,272, forward strand.
TCAGAATGAATATACGGGAATATACGCTGACAAAAATTTAATTTGGATCTGCGCGGAGGGGTTTTCCTCCTGGGCTTTAAATCAGGAAAAAACGCCGACCCTGTATAAATTGGCCCATGAGGGTTACATTTTTGAAAATTTTTATAACCCTATTTGGGGGGTAAGCACCAGTGACGGCGAATACACCACCTGCACTGGGCTTATACCGAAGGCCGGGGTTTGGAGCTTTTATAAAAGCGGCGCCAATTATATGCCCTTTTGCCTGGGAAATCAGCTAAAAGCTCAAGGCTACAGTACCAGGGCCTACCATGACCATTCCTATACATATTATCGCCGGGACGTCAGCCACCCTAATATGGGTTATGATTATAAAGGGGTAGGCAATGGCTTGAATATGACTATTACCTGGCCGGAAAGCGACGTGGAAATGATGGAACTGACTGTGCCGGAATATATAAATGACGAGGCTTTCCATACATACTACATGTCGGTCAGCGGCCACTTGGAGTATAATTTCACTGGTAATGCCATGGCGCGGAAGCATCGGGATGAAGTGGCGGATTTACCCTATTCTGAAGCCGCCAGGGCGTATATAGCTTGCAATATTGAATTTGACCAGGCGGTTGCTAATCTCATGTCCCAGTTGGAAGCGGCAGGTAAATTAGATGACACCTTAATAGTCATTTCCGGCGACCATTATCCCTATGGTTTGACTCACAGTGAAATTGAGGAGTTAAACGGCGCTAAGGTGGATTCCACTTTTGAGCTTTACCGCAGCACCCTGATAATGTGGGAGCAGGAAATGCCAAAGCCAGTGCGGGTTAAAAAAGTCTGTAGCCCCATAGATATATTGCCCACTTTATCCAACCTCTGGGGTCTGCCCTATGACTCCCGCCTGCTTATGGGCCAGGATATCTTTTCCGATAGTGAAGGGTTGGTAGTGTTTTCCGATCATAGCTGGCTTACCGGTAAGGGCAGGTATAATGCCCAAACTAATGAGTTTATCGCCGCCAGCGGCGTAACGGTGGACGATTCCTATGCCCCTGGCGTCATGGCGAATGTTAATGCTATGTTTGATTATGCCGCCAAGATTTTGGAGTATGATTATTACGCTAAAGTAATAACTGGGGATATATTAGCCCAAGGCATTGACAGTAGCGGGGCAACGGAAAATAACTCCGGGGGTGCGGAGGCTAGTAAGGAAAATGGCGCAAATGGGGAAAAACAAGCTAACGCTTGGGTTTTGAAAAATTTTACAGCTTGGAATAAGGCCTTCAATTTTAATGTAGATGACTCTCAGCAGGTAGATGCCAAGGTGGAGTCAAGGGGTAATTTTTTACCGGAGATTGATTTTTAAGCCAGTTCATGATATAATCCTTTTAAAGTTCATAATATAATAAAATGAGGGATGTTTAATTGGGAAGTAGTGTTCTAATATGGCAGTTTCTGCTGCAAATAGTGTTGATTATCATCAACGCTGTGTTTGCTTGTGCGGAAATTGCCGTTATTTCTATGAACGACAATAAGTTGGAAAAGATGGCGGCGGCTCAGGATAAGCGCGCTATACGTTTAGTAAAGCTGACGGAGCAGCCGGCCCGCTTTTTAGCTACTATTCAGGTGGGTATAACCTTAGCGGGATTTTTGGCCAGCGCTTTCGCCGCGGATAACTTTTCCGAGTATCTAACAAATTGGCTGGTAGGTATGGGTATAGGTATTCCGGCCGCCACCATAGATGCTGTATCTGTTGTAATTATTACTCTGATTCTCTCTTTCTTTACCTTAGTATTAGGGGAATTAGTGCCCAAACGTGTGGCTATGCGCAAGGCTGAATCCTTGGCGCTGCGTATGTCCGGCTTGGTGTATGTT
>DXZC01000142.1 GCA_019415505.1 Peptococcaceae bacterium
TTTGGGGGTTTTGGGGGCCTTGGGACTTTGGGACTTTGGGGGTTTTATGCTAAACTGGGTTTGAGGAATAAAGCAGCCCAATAGGGCTCCTTTCAAACTGGCAATAACACCGTGATGGGACGGTTTAACGGGGTAAGGAAAGGGGAAATTGAAAACCTGGGAAATTGGGGGGGTGGAACCTGGGACTTTGGAGACTTTGGGGACTTTGGTAACTTTATGCTAAATTGGGTTAAAAAATAAAGCAGCCCAACAGGGCTGCTTTCAAACTGTTAATAACACCGTGAGGTGGGCTTAAAGGGAAATTGGAGCTTAGGGGCTAAGTTGGGGCAATGGGGTTATGTGGGTTAATGGTGGCTTTAGGGTAAAGGCAACGGTGTTAATGGGATAATGGGGTCATAGGGTTAATTGAATCTGACAGGGGTCAACCGCCCCAAACCAGAGGCGACCGGCCAACTTTGAATTTCCACACCGAGAAGGGGGCTGGGCAGGAAATTTTGCCTCCTAATATTTTATGGCCGCTATGCTATTAAGCTTTCATGCTATTATGGTCCCATGGTCTTATGCGCTTATGGTGCTTATGCCTTACGGTTTCATGGCTTAAACGCTTATGCTCTTACGGCGGCGAGCCCCTCTCCCCAGACGCAAATGGTTGCCAGTTACTCTATAATATAGGGCTGCTAAGGCCGAATAAAGCCGCTTATTGCCGGCCCTTGACAAACACATTCCCCGCCTGGCTCTTAATTTCCGGTATTTGCACGGCTATTTTCTCCATGCGCCGGTCAGTTTCAGCGATGACCTCAGCGCAATCCTTGAGTTCCGCTAACAACTCCGGATTAAGACCGTTATTTTTTTTGTAATTTATCTGGTGTTCCAGGCTGGCCCAAAAATCCATAGCTATGGTGCGAATTTGTATTTCCACCACTATATCCTCTTTCCGGTCGGAGAAGAATACCGGCGTGCGCACTACCAGGTGGAGGCTGCGGTAGCCGTTGTCCTTGGGGTGTTTAATGTAATCCTTCAGGCTGAGCAAAAAGATATCGTCCTGGCTTGTTAGCATACTGGCTACCTCATAGATATCGGAAATAAAGGGGCAGGTTATCCGTACTCCGGCAATATCCTGGATATTTTCCGTCATGGCTTTTAAGGTTATGGGGTAGCCCCTTTTATGCATCTTCTCCACAATACTTTTTGGCTCTTTAATGCGGCTTTTCACTGTTTCAATGGGGTTTCTGTTGCTTCTGGTATGAAACTCACAGTTTAAAATTTCCAATTTAGTGGTAATTTGTTTGATACCAGCCTCATACATCATCATAATTTGCTGAAATTCCAGGGCTGTCTCGGCTAAGGCTGTTGGGTCCTCTATTATTCTAATATTATCTCTATATACTTTTTGTAGCGCTTGTTCCAGTTTCACTTAGCATCATTCCTTTGCTTTTTATTTAATACATTGGCTTTTTCCTTGAGTACGCCGGCTTTTTATTTAATTGCTGCCCTAAGCTTACCATAAAATTGGTAAGATTTGCCTGTCATAAGGTTACGGTTTTGTGTACGCCAGCTTTTTTTCCCAAGTATTATAGCCCTTATTTTACATTTTCACCTTTATATCGTATAATAAACTCATGCCCTGAGAGGCTATTTATTGGGAGGATATAAAAATGAGGAAATGCATGGACAGCGAAAACCTGCACCGCCGCTTAAAAAAGATAATCGGCCAGCTCAACGCCATTGATAAAATGGTAGACGAGGACGTGCCCTGCGAGGAAGTGCTCATACAATTAAACGCCGCCAAAAGCGCCCTGCACAAAGTGGGCCAAGTAGTGCTGGAGGGACATTTGAACCATTGCGTCAAGGACGGCATTGAGCACGGCGACGCGGATAAAACCATTGCCGAGTTCGCCAAGGCCATAGAGCATTTCTCCCGTATGTCCTAATTTTTACAAAGGTAATTTGACGGAGGTGGCTCCAGATATGCAAATAGGTGGTGATATCTATTGGCATAGCAACCAGAAACTACCTTCCGCTCCGGGCAGAACGTGGTACGAAGCGGATATCAACTATGTAGAAGGCTACCGCGGTGGCGCCAGAGTGCTATATAGTAGCGACGGTTTATTATTTGTTACCTATGACCACTATAAAACTTTTAGGGAAATTGTCTAGGAGGAATTTTGTTTACCTGCACAATTGATTTTAGTAAATGCCATGATTACGACGAATTATACAAGCTCATTTATCAGGCCTTAGAAGTCCCCGACTGGTGCGGTCATAATCTTGACGCCCTATGGGACGTTTTAACAGGGTTCATAGACCAGACAGATATTACCCTAAAGGGCCTTGATTCTCTCAGTAGCCAGTTAAAAGCAGAGGTAATGGAAATGCTGCCCATTTTTGCCAGGGCCCAAGGATACGGAATTACCTATAAAATAGAAAAATAAAACTCCATGAAATCAATGACGTGCAAGATAGCTCTTGCACGTTTTTTATAGTCCCCCACTCACTTGTTGTTTTATTTTTTTACCAGCTATTCTTCCTGAAAGCAGTATTTTGTACACTAAAAGCAACTTCAAACAATAACTATTTTTGTCAAAAGGAACCCTATTAACTGTTTGCGGTTAAGTTGGCATGGCTCAAGGATGATACAAATAGTTTGTAATTCAACGCTTCAATAAATTAGAGGAATTAAGAAAATGAGGCATGAGTTTCGCCATTTTAAATTATTTTAAGTAAAAAAGACGCTGGCGTTAAAATAACGTCCCGCGCCTTTTTCTATTTATCGCGGCAGCCTAAGTTCTGCCCAGCCAAGGGCTGAGGCGGTTTATTTTGGCATAACCGCGGCTTAATTAGGCAACCTAGTCTGATTACGGCAACCAGGCAACCTCCAGGTTCTTGGGCCGCTAAAGTCCGGGGACGAGGACAGCAGCCTCAGAATCCGGCGGGGTTAACGGTGGGCCAACCCTTAACTCTTGGCCTTAACTGGGACCCAGACCTCAAAAACAGCCTTGGCCGGGTCGGGAGATAAGTAAACTTCAATATCCGGGGCATTGGCATATTCATAGCCGGAGTTGGGCAACCACTCTGTGATTATGCGCTTTTCCAGCTCCTGTATGCTGTGGGGCATTGAGCCGGAACCGGGGAAAATAGCCCAAGTGGCGGCTGGCACCTGGTAGGTGGCAAAATCTGTGTCCGGGGTATTTTCTCCCGCCACGGCAATGAAATACTGCCATTCCTCCGCGTCATTGCAGCAGCTCACCCCTAACACTCCCTGGGGTTCATCCCCCATTAAGGCGGTTAACTGGGGTATAATGTTTTCCGTGGCAGCCTTTTGCCACATCTGGGGCACGGCGGCGAAATTTTCCTCAATATTAGAGGCCAGAGGCGAAGCGATGCCCACAATTTGAAAGGCGTCCTTTTGTTCAATTCTGTAATCCATTTCTACATCTCCTGTGATAGTTATTTTGAAGCTGATAGGCGGATAGGCTTTTAAGGTTACCTTCTCGCTCCGGGCCTTAGAGGGGGCTACACCGTGAATGCTCTGAAAAGCGCGGTTAAAGGCTGTGGGGGAATCGTAACCGTACTTGAGGGCAATATCAATTATTTTTGCCCCTGACTGGCGCCGGAGGTCGGCGGCAGCTTGGGTCATACGGCGGCGGCGAATATATTCTCCCAGGGGGATGCCGGCAATATAAGAAAACATGCGCTGAAAATGGTAAGGGGAACAGCAGGCTATTTGGGCGGCGGCGCTGTAATCTATGTTCCCGGTTAAATTTGCCTCAATATATTCTAAGGCAGCGTTCAGTTGTTTTACCCAATCCATATTATTGTTAACTCCTTATCAACTTCTTAATGAGATTATACCCTGATAAACTTGGCTTTACCTCTCTTTTTTTGCCCTTTTGGGCGAGGGGGCCTTAAAGGGATTATACAATACCACCTGGGAAAAGGCCAGGGGACTTGACAGAAAAACAGCCTCGCTTTATAATATACCCATACCCCCATAGGTATATTGTGAAGCTTTAGGAGGCGAATTATGTGGCAAAAAATTAAGGGCTTTTTTCTCGATGAGGTCAAGCGCGCCATTTTAATCTTAATTATTTCCGCCCTTGGGCTGGTAGCGGGGTTTTTTAACCTCAAATTCCTGCCCTTTAACGCCGCTTGGCTGGCAATAGTCCTCTGCGGCCTACCCATACTAAAGGACGCGGCAATAGGTTTATTTACCGCCTTTGACATTAAGGCCGACGTGCTGGTATCCCTAGCTTTAATAGCCTCTATAATAATTGGGGAAATATTTGCCGCCGGGGAAGTGGCCTTTATTATGGCCATTGGCGGCTTTTTGGAGACTAGAACCGTAGCCAAGGCCAGGGCCGGCCTAGAGAAGCTGGTGAACCTCACCCCCACTACAGCGCGGGTTTTACGCGATGGCACGGAAACTATTATAGACGCCGGGGAAGTTGTGGTGGGAGATATCCTTTTAGTGCGGCCCGGTGAAACCATTGGCGCTGACGGCGAAATTATAGAGGGCAAAACCGCTGTAGACCAGTCTGCCCTAACTGGGGAGTCTCTGCCGGTGGATAAATCCCCCGGCGACAAAGTAACCTCCGGTACGGTAAACCGCTTTGGGGCCTTTACCATGCGGGCGGAAAAGGTCGGTGAGAACAGCTCCATTCAGCGGATGATCGCCCTAGTTCAATCCGCGGACGCCAGTAAAGCGAAAATTGTGGGCTTGGCTGACCGTTGGGCCACCTGGATTGTGGTAATCGCCCTAACCGCCGCATTATTAGCCTGGCTGGTGACTGGTGAAATTATTCGGGCTGTCACTGTATTAGTGGTGTTTTGTCCCTGCGCCTTGGTACTGGCCACCCCCACAGCCATTATGGCGGCCATTGGCAATGTGACCAAATACGGTATTTTAGTCCGGGAGGGTGGCGCCTTGGAGCGTTTAGGGTCAGTAAACCGTTTGGCCCTGGATAAAACCGGCACCATAACCCAGGGTCAGCCCCAGGTTACGGCGGGGGAAAACGGCCTCCCCCCCCTCCAGGCCCCGGAGTTGTT
>DXZC01000143.1 GCA_019415505.1 Peptococcaceae bacterium
TGTTTATACTATCAGAAATGGGGCCATTCGTAAATAGTCAGTAATGGTCAATATTAACTGGAAAAATTAGTAAATTTAAGTAAATAGGCAAAAAATTAAGTAATATACTAATTTGCTAAATGGCTAACTCCTGATAAAGGACAAAAAAGGCCTATAATAGTCAAAAATGGTCAAATTTCAGCCTTGCATTAGCTCTATGCAGGGTATATAATAAGGTCAGTAAAGGTCAGAAGGAGGAATGAGCATGAGTACATTGGCTAGCCGCATTGAGCGCTACATTAAAGACCTCATGGCTGAAAACGACTCCGATTGCCTGGAGATTAAGCGTAACGAGCTGGCCCAGATTTTTACCTGCGTGCCCTCACAAATTAATTATGTGTTGGAGACGCGCTTCCGGGACGAACAGGGATATCATGTGGTGAGCCGGCGGGGAGCTGGGGGCTGCTTTCAAATTATCCGTTTGGAGGTAACCAATGACAGCGAACTAAGGGAGCTAATCACCAGAGTATCCCACAGCGAGATGACGCGGCAAACCGCGGAGGGCTTGTTAAACCGCTTGCTGGAAGAGGGCTTTATAACAAAAAATGAGTTTATGCTCCTGAATTCTGTAATTACCTCAGACGCCCTGAGCTATGCTGGGGAAAAAGAGAGTTCTTTACGGGCTGCTTTGATGAAAAATATCTTAATCACTCTATTGCGAGTGGATTTTTAGAGGGGGTGTATCTTATGTTATGTCAAAGATGTGGTAATAAAGAGGCCGCTGTGCCGGTTCTCAAGGTACATAACGGTATGAAGCAGATAGAATATATTTGCAAGGATTGCGCCAGCCAAATGACGGGAAGTAACTTATTCCTCAATATGTCCAATCCGTTGCAGATAATGTCTAATATCCTGGGCAATGTTGGCTTACCCGGAACCGATGTCCAGCGTTACGAATTGGAATGTCCCTCTTGCGGTACTACCTTCCGGGAATTCAGCCAGCGGGGTCGCTTTGGCTGCGGCGACTGTTACGACGCTTTTCGGGAAAGGCTTGTGCCTATTTTTGAGGAAATGCATTTTTCTCGGGAATATCGGGGTAAAATGCCCCAAAGCCCTGGACTTTTAGCTGGCGAGGATAAACTGGCCATGCTGAATCGGGAAAAGCAGGAGGCAGTGGCCAGAGAGGATTACGAGCGGGCCGCGGAGCTGCAAAGGCAGATTCGCCAGCTAAAAAAACAAGGAGAGAAGGGGGGCGCCTCTGATGAGTGAATACCGGACGTTTAATCATTTCGGCAGTTACTGGATGATGAACCAGGGCGCGGAAAACGATGTGGTTATCAGCAGCCGGGTACGGTTGGGGCGCAATTTAGCTAAATACCCCTTTATGGATATAATAACCCTGCAACAGGAAAGGGAGATACTGGAAAAAATAGCGGAATTACCCCGCCGCAAGCAAAAGAATGGCGTGGATGACCTGGAATTTATTGATTTATCCCTGGTGCCTCAGGAAGAAAAAATGGTATTGGTGGAAAAGCATTTAATCAGTCCCCAGTTAGCCATGTCACAGGGGGCCACGGGCCTGTTGCTTAACGCCTCCGAAACCATTGCCGTTATGGTTAATGAAGAGGACCATTTGCGGATTCAGAGCTTGTACCCCGGTTTATCCCTCAAGGAGTGCCTGGATAAGGCTAACCGAATGGACGATTTTATCGCCCAATATTTAACTCCCGCTTTCAGCAAGGAATGGGGTTATCTTACCAGCTGCCCTACGAATACGGGCACCGGTTTGCGGGCCTCTGTAATGCTGCATCTGCCAGCCATGGTCTGGACTGGCCAAATTAACCGTTGGCTGGGGAGCTTAAATAAATACGGCTTTACCTACCGGGGGCTTTACGGCGAAGGCACCGAAAGCTGCGGCAATCTTTTCCAAATATCTAATCAGGTAACTTTAGGCGTATCGGAACAGGAAACCTTGGAGGAGCTCACTGACAACGTCATGGTAATTGTGGATAGGGAACGGGAAATACGCCATAATATAATGAAAAAGGAGCCCTTATTCCTACAGGATAAAGTAGCTAGGGCCGAAGCAATTCTAAAATACGCTAAGCTCCTCTCCACAGAGGAAACCTTCAAGCTTTTGTCCGATGTGCGCTTTGGTATAGACATGGGCTTATTGCCCCAGTATGATCCCAAGCTTTTTAATGAGCTAATGATTAAAATGCAGCCGGCGGTTTTAACTAAAATGAGCCATAAGCCCTTAACAAAACAGGAAATGAGGGCAAAACGTAGCGAGTTGATAGCTACAAAATTAAAGGAGGTGGTGAATGATGTTTAATCAATTCACAAAAAGAGCAAGACAAGCAGTACAAAAAGGTAATTATATAGCGCAGCAATTAAACAGCCCCGTAGTTGGTACCGAGCATATTCTGGCCGGTATAATTGACGAGGAGGGGGGCATAGGAGCTAAGGTTCTCCAATATTTAGGCTTTAACGCCAAAGGGTTTTTCCAGGCTCTGGAGGAGAGCAAGGAAACCCAGCCCCTCTCTGAAGCGCCCCAGTTTAGCCCCAGATGCAAGCAGGTTTTTGAACAAGCCCGGCTGGCCGCCATTGAACAGCAGGTTTCCTATATTGCCACCGAACACCTACTCCTGGGAATTTTGCGGGAGGGGGAAGGCTATGGCGCTAAGTTTTTACAGCAAAGCGGTATAACCGAGGAAAAAGTCTGGCAGCTATTGCAGAACGGCGGTTCCCCAACCCCCAGAGAATCCGGGGCTAGTCATCCGGGAGCCGGCGCTGCCAAGGGGCAAAATAGCAACACCCCGGAACTGGATAAGGTGGGCCGAGATTTAACGGTGATTGCCCGGGACGGCGGCTTAGACCCTGTTGTGGGCCGGGATGAGGAAATAGAGCGCGTGGTGCAGATTTTGAGCCGGCGCAGCAAAAATAACCCGGTATTAATCGGTGAACCTGGGGTCGGTAAAACAGCGATTGCCGAGGGCTTGGCTCTCCGCATTATTGAGGGTAAGGTGCCCCAAAACGTGGCGGATAAGCGGGTAGTAGCCTTAGATATGTCCACCCTGGTTGCGGGCACCAAATATCGGGGTGAATTTGAGGAGCGGCTGCAAAATGTTTTGCAAGAGATTCGGTCCGCTAAAAATATAATACTCTTTATTGATGAGCTCCACACCCTGGTGGGAGCCGGGGCCACCGAGGGTTCCATGGACGCGGCTAACATTTTAAAACCAGCCTTATCCCGGGGTGAGCTTCAGTGTGTCGGCGCAACCACCCTGGACGAATACAGAAAGCATATTGAAAAGGACGCGGCCCTGGAACGCCGCTTTCAGCCGGTAATTGTAGATGAACCCACTGCTGAAGAAACTATGGAAATTCTCCGGGGCTTAAAGGATAATTACGAGGCGCACCATAAGGTAACAATCAGCGAGGAGGCTTTGGAAGCGGCGGTGAAGCTTTCCACCCGTTATATTACCGACCGGTTTTTGCCGGATAAGGCTATTGACTTGATTGACGAGGCTTCCTCCAAAGTGCGGATAACCTCCTTTAAAGCTCCCCCTGATATGAAGGATTTAGAAGCCGCTTTAGAAGAGGTGAATAAGGAGAAGGAAGCCGCCGCCAACAGTGAAGATTTTGACGAAGCGGCGAAATTAAAGAAAAAGGCCGATGAACTTAAAGCTGAGCTGTCAGCCAAAGAAAAAGCCTGGAGCGAGGAGCAGAGCGGCAGCCGCCTCACTGTGACTGGCGATGATATTGCCGACGTGGTATCACTCTGGACCAAGATTCCCGTCAGCCGTTTGCAAACCGAGGAAAAGGAACGTCTTTTACAGCTGGAGTCAGTGCTGCATAAGAGATTAGTGGGCCAGGAGGAGGCTGTGGTCTCTGTGTCCTCGGCAGTACGCCGTTCCAGCGCCGGTTTAAAAAGCGCTAAACGTCCCATTGGTTCCTTTATCTTCTTAGGCCCCACGGGGGTAGGTAAAACTGAGCTGGCTAAAGCTTTAGCTGAGGCCGTGTTTGGCTCCGAAGACGCCATGGTGCGCATTGATATGTCAGAATACATGGAGCGCTATGCGGTATCTCGCTTAGTAGGCGCCCCTCCCGGTTATGTGGGTTACGATGAAGGCGGGCAACTTACCGAAGCTGTGCGCCGCAATCCTTACACTGTAGTGCTGTTAGACGAAATTGAAAAGGCTCATCCCGAGGTTTTCAATATCTTACTTCAGGTGTTAGACGACGGTCGCCTTACTGACTCCATGGGCCGCACGGTAGACTTCCGCAATGCCATTATCATTATGACCTCAAATGTTGGGGCGCAAAATGTTTATGGCGGCAATAAAAATATGGGCTTCCTGGCAGAGGAAAGCAGCGATAATTACGAGGATATTAAGGAACGCTATCTGGCGGATTTAAAGAATACCTTCCGCCCCGAGTTTATCAATCGGGTAGACGATATTATTGTGTTCCATCCCCTTAATGAGGAAGACATCGTTGCCATTGCTGATTTGATGCTCAACGAGCTGCGCCACCGCTTAGCGGATCAGCACATTGAATTGGAGGTAGCTGAAGCAGTGAAAAAGCATCTGGCTGAGGTTGGCTATGATAAAACCTTTGGCGCCCGCCCCCTGCGGCGCACAATTTTGCAGGAGGTTGAGGACCCCATGGCTGAGCATCTCCTCAAGGGTGATTTTGGGGAAGGCGACACGGTAATTGCCGAACTTGACGACAGTAAGATTGTTTTTACGAAAAAATCCTAAAAAAGCAATTTATGCTAAGCTACAAAGTTTAAAAGGTCACAAACCCGCATAAACATAGGTTTATGCGGGTTTGCTTATTTATCATTTTATAGCCATGGCCTGGCGCTATAGGGGATGGTTTAATAAGGGCATAATTTGCCAGAGCTAAAGCGCTAACATATTTATAGAAAGAGAAATAATTCAATTAAGATAATTAAGAAGTTGACTTGTTTTTAGCTATGACCGGGAGTTTATTTATTTTATAATAATTTTAAA
>DXZC01000144.1 GCA_019415505.1 Peptococcaceae bacterium
GAACGGGGTATTACTGTATGCAATGCCGGCTCCTACTCCACTGACAGCGTAGCTCAACACGTTTTTAGCTTAATTTTACAAGTTTATAATGGCGTTGGCTTTTTAAATGATTATTGCCAGTCCGGCGGTTGGCAAAAATCCGATGTTTTTTCTCCCTTGGTCTATCCTTTGCGGGAGTTGAAAGGTAAAACCCTGGGGATTGTTGGTTACGGCCATATTGGCCAGGCTGTAGCCAATATAGCCCTGGCCTTTGGTATGAAAGTATTAGCGTATAACCGTAGTCCCAAGGAGGACGCCAACGTAACCTTTGTGGACTTTCCCCATCTTTTGGGCGAATCTGACATTGTCACTGTCCACTGCCCCCTAAACGACGATTCGGCCCTTTTATTTAATGAAACGTCATTTGCCCAGTTTAAGGCCGGCGCTCTGTTTATCAATACCTCCCGTGGCGGCGTAGTGGATGAGCAGGCTTTGGCTAAGGCTTTAAACAGCGGCAAGCTTGCCGCCGCTGCCTTGGACGTGCTCACTGCTGAGCCTATGTCACCTGATTGCCCATTAAAGGGCGTTCCCAACCTCATAATAACGCCCCATGTGGCTTGGACTCCTTTGGAGACTCGGGAGCGGCTTTTAACTATTACCGAAAGCAACCTGCGGGCTTATCTTGCGGGCAAGCCGGAAAATAAGGTAAATTAAAGACTGCCGTAAACTTTAAGCTATTTGAATTGCGGAGTTGGTAACCTATAAAGTAGTGGATTACAATTCCCCGGTGCAGGAGCCGCTTCTCCCTTTGATAAAGAAAACTTTGTTATGTAGTGCTTTATCGCCGGAAGCAGCCTGAGTAAACTAAGGGGAAAAGTAGGGCAGGAATCTGGATTTTTCTTTAAATAATACTGTCAACTGCTCCTTTATGGTTTCTGCGCCACCTTTTACCTGGCTAGGCCGCCGCGCCTGTCTTATCCCCAAGAGGCGGGACACTGAATCTACTGGTCAGCCTTTCAGCTAATTAAACGTAAACGGCACAAGTAGATAAATCAGGGCTTTAAACTCTCAGCTAACCGGATCTACAAGGTTAAGGGGGGTATAGCGCCGTACTCATTATTTAGCGCTATATTTACGCTACCAGTAAGCTTTTGGGTCCATCGTAATTTTCTAGTTTTATCCTAAGTGTTGTATATGAGAAGCAGTAATAGCTCTAGCCTTGAAATAACAATTAATGGTATGGTATAATAAAGTATTAAACTGATGAAACTAACCACAAAGGAGAATTCCATGGAAAAGATAAATCCCACTCCAGGGGAAAATACCTCTGCGGAGCGAGAAACGAAAAACTTTATTGAGCATATAATTGATGAGGACTTAGCAAATGGTGTTTACGCTAAGGTACAGACCCGTTTCCCGCCGGAGCCTAACGGTTATTTACATTTAGGCCATGCTAAGGCTATTTGTTTGGATTTTGGCCTGGCTGAGAAATACCATGGGGTATGCAACTTGCGCTTGGATGATACCAATCCGGAAAAAGAGGATAACGAATATGTAGACGCCATAACCGAGGATATTGCCTGGCTTGGTTTTCAATGGCAAAAGCTGTGCTATGCCTCGGATTATTTCCCCCAGTTATACCAGTTCGCTGAGGAGCTGATTGAAAAGGGCAAGGCCTATGTCTGTGACCTTAACGCTGAGGAAATTAGGGAGCACCGTGGCACTTTAACAGAACTGGGCCAAAATAGCCCTTACAGAGACAGAAGTGTAGAGGAGAATCTCAAGCTCTTTCGAGCCATGCGGGACGGGGAATTCCCTGACGGCAGCCGCACTCTTCGGGCGAAGATAGATATGTCCTCTCCTAATCTCAATATGCGCGATCCGGTGCTTTACCGTATTCAACGAGGGAATCACCACCGCACTGGGGATAAGTGGTGTATTTATCCCATGTATGATTTTGCTCATCCCCTGTCCGACTCCTTGGAGGGAGTTACCTTTTCCATTTGCACTGTGGAGTTTGAGGCTCACCGACCCCTGTACGATTGGGTTTTAGCTAATTTAGATGTGCCTGTACGGAGCAGGCAAATTGAATTTGCCCGCTTGAATGTTAACTATGCCATGATGTCTAAGCGCAAGCTTAAAAAAATGGTGGACGAAGGTATTGTTAGCGGCTGGGACGACCCCCGTATGTTAACCCTTTCCGGTATGCGCCGCCGGGGTTATCCCCCCGAAGCTATTCGGGCCTTCTGTGAGAGTGTTGGCGTGGCAAAAGCTAACAGTACGGTAGATATGGCTCAACTGGAATATTTTGTGCGGGATAATTTAAATTACACCGCCGAGCGCCGCATGGCTGTTATTGACCCTTTGAAGGTAACTATTACCAATTATTCGGCAGGAGAATATGAGACTTTTGAGGCGGTTAATAATCCGGAAGATGAAAGCGCCGGTACCCGTTTGGTTAGTTTTGGCCGGGAGGTATATATTGAGCGCAGCGACTTTATGGAGGAGCCCAGTAAAAAGTTTCACCGTCTCTCTCCTGGCAAGGAAATGCGTTTACTACACGCCTACTATATTAAATGCCAGGAAGTGGTTAAAGACGCTGAAGGCAATATTATTGAGTTACTATGCACTTATGATCCCAAAAGCCGGGGCGGTTGGAGTGACGACGGCCGTAAAGTAAAGGGTACCGCCCATTGGGTAGCGGCTCACGACTGTATTGAAGGGGAAGTGCGTCTTTACGACCGCTTATTTAGTAAGGAAGACCCGGAGGACGGAGAGCTGGCGGATAATTTAAACCCCAACTCTTTAGTAATCGTAAACAACGCTAAACTGGAAAAAAGTCTGGGCGATGCAGCGCCGGGCAGTCGTTTTCAATTTTTGCGCCAAGGCTATTTTGTCGCCGCTGGCGTAAATGAGGCTGGTCAGCCTGTCTATAACCGGATAGTGTCCCTAAAAGATAGTTTTAAAAAAGGTAAATAATATGGAAAAAATCACCAAAGGCATAGAGCAAGCCCTCTTTTATTGTTTAGGCTTAAAAGACCACGAGCAACTGCTCATTGTCACTGACGATGTAAAGGCAAACCTGAGCAATCTCTTTTATGAGGTAGCCCGGGAGCATGGTATTCAGTCAGCCATATTGAAGATGACGGGCATAAATATGTCCGGTAAGGAGCCGCCGTTGATTTTTGGTTCCGCTCTCAGATATGCTGACGTGGCTATTTTACTGACAGAATACTCCCTGTCTCACACTAGGGCCAGGGGAAAGGCCAGCCACCGGGGAACCCGTATTGCCTCTTTGCCTGGGTTTACCCGCCAGATGCTGGCGGGACCTATGATGGTGGATTACGATAAAATGGGTAAGCTTACCCGAAAGCTTAGCGCCTTTTTGGATAGCGCCCAGGAGGCCTATATACTCTCTGACGAGGGTACAGAATTAACTATGAGCTTAGAGGAGCGGGCGGGCTTTGCCGATTTAGGTCTCTACCGCAATCCTGGCGAATGCGGTAATTTACCGGCGGGTGAAAGCTATATTGCCCCCCAGGAAGGCACCGCCAATGGCACTGTGGTGCTAAACGGCAGCATTACCAATATCGGCCGGTTGCCGGAGCCTATAACTTTGCATTTTGAACGCGGTAATGTGGTGGATATTCAAGGGGGCAAAGAGGCCGCCGTTTTAAAGGAAGCTTTAGTAAAGGCCGGGAAGGGCAGCGCTAATTTGGCTGAGCTGGGCATTGGTACTAATGAAGGCGCCACTATTATTGGGGATACCCTCAACGATGAAAAGGTGCTTGGTACCACCCATATTGCCTTGGGTGATAACATAAACTACGGTGGCAGAGTAGACTCTGATTTACATTTAGACTGCGTTCTCACTAATGCCAGCCTTTATTTAGATGATGTGCTAATTGTGGATAAGGGCAACATTGTGGTATAACGCGGTATGACCCTAGTAAAGCTAGGCAAAGAAGGCAATTTTATTGGGCCTTTGTCGGGCGGCCAGCTCTGGGCTGGACGATTTTTAGTAAACAATTACTTGGCCGCAAGGTGTGGGGATTTAGTTCCCAGGAGGAGGTAATTATGGCAAAAGACAGTTCTTTTGATATTGTTTCAGAAGTGGATTTACAGGAAGTGAACAATGCGGTAAATCAGACGCGCAAAGAAATTTCCCAGCGGTATGATTTTAAAGGCAGCAAAACCCAAATTGAGTTGGACGACGCCACCATTAAAATAACAACAGACGATGAATTTCACCTTAACAGCGTTATAGACGTATTAAAAACCCGTTTGGTTTCCCGCAAGGTTGCGATTCGCAATCTCGCCTATGGTAAAATTGAGGACGCCGCCGGCGGCTGCGCCCGCCAGGTTATTACCATTAACCAGGGTATAGCTACAGATAAGGCTAAAGCCATTGTCAAAGACATTAAAGCCGCAAAATTAAAGGTTCAAGCGGCCATTCAAGGGGATAGTGTACGGGTTTCCGGTAAAAATAAGGACGACCTGCAAGCTGTTATGGCCCTACTGCGGGAAAAGGACTATGATATTGAGTTGCAATTCAACAATTACCGTTGAAGCTGAAATAGGGGCCGAGGAAGATGGCAAGTGATTTACAGTTGATCCCTGGGATAGGAAAAGCCATGGAGCAGGCCCTATTTAATATTGGCGTCAACACCATAGCTGATTTGAAAAATAGGGACCCTGAAGAATTATATTTACTTAACTGTCAGTATAAAGGATATAAGGACGATAAATGCGTCTTATATGTTTTCCGGCTGGCAGTTTATTATGCTGACCACGATACCCACGCAGAGGAAAAGTTAAAATGGTGGTATTGGCAGGATAAAAAATACCCGCCAGAGAAGGACTAAGTCCCCCAAGTAGGATAATTTGATGTTCCCTCCTTTTGGGTGAGTTTTTTGCCCCTTTTTAAATTTTCTTTATTCGTCGCGCCTTATGATGTAAAAAAACTGGTTTTCAGTAATTTAAAAAATACTATTGCATAT
>DXZC01000145.1 GCA_019415505.1 Peptococcaceae bacterium
ACTTAAAACAGTATTATAACAATTTAATATCATATCATATTTTTGAGGATTCGACAATAAGCCCCTAATTCTTTTCCAGGGCATTTATTTATCCGCTAGTTAGGGGACAGAAAAAACAAAAGTCGGTTTTGCGGTGAGTTCGGATTTCCTACACCCCAAAACCGATTAAAAAAAGAAGTTACACCAACCAAGAATTTATAGCTACAACTACGAAACCAAACGTAACAAGCAGGAATGAAAAATTTCACTTTAGGCTCTCCAGCGCCTTCAACCCAGGCCAGGGAAGCCAACCGCCAATTCTGGCCATAACCTTACTGAACCCGGCGGCCAGCAGGGCGGCGGCAATGGTTGAGAATATCCTCCAATTCCCTACCGTGGCGTTGTTCATCAGCCATGATAGAACGGACCATTTCCTTTAAATCGTCACAGGGTAGCCGTCCTAATATTTCTCTATAAAAAGCAATACCCTGATATTCCGTGGCAATAGCCTTACCTATGGCAATATCAAAGGGAAATTCCTTAGGAGCTATGGCATGCAGCTTTATCTTCTTTGTGCCATAGAGACGCTTATAGATATAAAGAATTTTTTTCAAGTGGGATCTTTCATCGTCAGCTATTTTAAATATTTTTTCTCTGTCCTTTTCCCTTTTTGCTGATTTAGCAATTTTCCGGTATTTCAGCCAATCGTTCTTTTCATCCTCCATAGCTACCTTCAGCATTTCCTCTAATACCCATTCCCCTTCGGGAATGTAATTTTTCTTCCCCACGAAAAGACCTCCTCTGCCCAGAATCAAGGGTATTCGTCCCATTGCTTTTCTTCAGCCTCTTCGCTTTCTTTACCCAAAAACACCCACAGTATCGCACCGGCAACGGCAAAAAAAACAAGGGCGGCAAGAAACACCATGGAACTCAACTCCTTTATGTTTTTACTACCCTATACTATGTGCGCTTTTAGATTTTTGTTACAGAGATAACTCGGTTTCCTCCACACGCTCGTTGCCATCATGGTTGGCCAACAGTTCCGCCACTGTGCCTAAGTCCTTAATTTGCCACTGGGGCGCTATATCTGCCAAGGGCTTTAAAACAAAGAGACGCTGGTGTAATCTGGCGTGGGGCACGGTTAAAACCTCAGTATTTATCTCCTGGCCTTCATAGACTAAAATATCCAGGTCAATGTTTCTGGGACCGTTGAGAAATTTTTTATCCCTACCCATGCTTTTTTCAATGCCCTGGGTTATTTTCAGCAATTCCTGGGGGGAAGCGTCAGTCTCCAGAAGTACGGCAGCATTGAGAAAATCCGCCTGCTCCTTATAACCCCAAGGTTCAGTTTGGTAAACCCTGGACTTGGCCAGTATATTACAGCCGCTGTCAGCCAACTGCGCCACAGCCTCTTGAATATTGGCTAACCGCTCCCCAATATTACTGCCTAAGCCGATAATCGCTTGTTTCACTGCTGTTCCCTCCTAATTTCTACCGCAGCCGGAAACGCTCCGTCCTTACCAGGGGCCTGGGGCTTGTCTACTCGTACGGTAACAGCGGCGACCCTAGGAAACGATGCTAATACTTTGGCGCTAATCCGTTGGGCTAAGGTTTCTATGAGATCAAACTTGTTATTCAGGGTTATATCCGCCGTTATATCATAGACCTTACCATAATCGACAGTCAGCTCTAAATCATCGGTTTGTCCGGCCGAGGATAAGTCGGTCTCTAACACCAAAGAGATAATAAAGGGCTGTCCGTTTTCTTTTTCGTATTGAAAATAACCGTGATAGGCAAAAAACTCTAAATTACTTACATATATTTTATCCATATCTACTTCCTCATTAACTTCCTCTCAATAATTTGCCGCCATAACAGCGTCAGCCATTTTAGCTACCTTAACCATTTCTTTAACGTCGTGTACCCGGATTAAGTCAGCCCCGCCCATAATAGATAGAGCGGTAATAGCCGCGTCTCCTTCTTGGCGCTGGTCTGCCGGGGCGTCTAACACCAGACCCACGGTTTTTTTCCGAGAAGCGGCCATAAGGATAGGACAATCCAACACAGCTAACTCCCGCAGCTTTTTCGTTATGATAAGATTATGCTCCATGTTCTTGCCAAAACCAAAACCCGGATCCACCACAAACTGCTCCTTACGGCAGCCTGCCGCCAGACCAAGAGCCAAGCTCTGGCGGAGAAAGGCCAAAACCTCTCCCATAAAATTATCATATTTGGCCTCTGTTTTGTTATGCATAACTATCACGGGACATTTATATTCCGCCGCCACCTGAGCCATTGCCGGATCACTCTGTAGGCCCCAAACATCGTTAATTATATGAGCGCCAGCGTCTAACGCCGCCTTTGCGGTGACAGCTTTATAGCTATCTATCGATATAGGCACCCGCAATTTGCCTTTCAGGGCCTTGATTACAGGAATCACCCTGGCCATTTCCGCCTCAGCGTTAACTGGCGCGGAACCGGGGCGGGTGCTTTCACCGCCAATATCTATAATATCAGCGCCAGCCTGCTCCATATCTATGGCGTGCTCAACCGCCTTATCTAAATCAAACCATTGACCGCCGTCAGAAAAGGAGTCCGGCGTACAATTCAAAATGCCCATAACCAAGGTTTTTTCGCCAAATACCAATTCGCCGCCGTTATATGGTATGACCCTTTTAGAGCGGGGCAGGGCGGCGGCTAAAATTTCCGTCAATTCCTCGGCCAACTGGGGCAAGCCAAACATTTGCGGTTTTATTTTCTTAATTAAGGCTTTAATTTGCTCCCTGGTACCCATAATTAAAACCGGATAGCGCCCTTCAGTCTTTACGATAACGTCCCGGTGTACCGCCACCTCACCCCCGATAGATAGCATATTTTGCTTGAGGATATTACAGGCTGGCACCCGCACATTTTCCGCCATAATATTCATTACCCCGCTTTTACGGCTCATATAGGCGGTGCCATAATCGTCGCAATGGATATATTTATCCAAAAAATCCTTAACTTCACCAGGATTATCTAAAATTACTGAGCGTAAATTAAACTGATTCATAGGTATCTCCTTAAATACTAATGTCCGGTACAGCTTTATCTTGAAACTTTTTACAGGTTTCTCGAACCGGGCATAAGCTACATAAACGGCTTTCCTTATCAGCCCGGTATATCAACAAGTCAAAACCGCTGGTATTTGCCTGGCGGTGGTTTTTAATGGCTTTAAGAATAAGCTCAGCTTCAGCACGGGAAAATCCCGCCTCTTGCAAAAAGGGGCGGGATAATTTTTCACTTTCCAGGGCATGGTCCAAGCTTTTATCCGCATATTCCATAAAACGGCCAATATCATGGAGAAAGGCTGCCGTATAAATTATTTCTCGCACAGTATCACTGTGATAAGGCTCTAATTCGGGACAAGCCACCTCACCATTGAGCCACATAATATAGGCGCAACGGGCTACGTCAGCATAATGCTGGGCATTGTGTTGACAGTAAATCCGTGTAGCCTCAGCTTTAACCGTTGCCGCATAATACTCTTGATAACGGGGGTTGTTAAGAATTGCCCCCAGTCTTGCCATTGTCTTCATTTGCCTTACCGTCTTGACCGTCAACTGTGGCGGTCTGGTCCTCATATATAACCTCTGCCTCAGTTTCAGGAGTGACAGCCGTTTCCGGCTGGATATCCACTACCTGAGCTTCGGCCTCAATAATTTCACCGTTAACTTTGGTTTCGCTAACAGCCTCCCCTTCACTGGCGGCTTTGGCCTCGGAGGTGGCTGTTACTTCTGCCAAAGTGCGTCCTTCCATCAAAGCGGCAAATTCCTCAGCCTCAATGGTTTCTTTTTGGTAAAGGGTTTGGGCAATGAGATGTAGCTGATCCATATGTTCTTCTAAAATGGACCGACATTTTTCGGAGGCGTCATCCATCATGCGGCGAGCTTCCCTATCTATAGCGCCAGCTACCTCTTCAGAAAAGCCCTTGTTCTGGCTTAATTCCCGACCCAAAAAGACCTGTTCCTCATCGTGACCAAAGGTCATTAAGCCCAGAGCCTCAGACATACCATAACGCATAATCATTTTTCTCACCAAAGCGGAAGCCCGCTCCAGGTCGTTTTGCGCGCCGGTACTGATATCCTTCAGCACTAAAGCCTCAGCCATACGGCCACCTAAAAGCATGACTATTTCCTCTAACATTCTGGTTTTAGTCATATAATTGCGGTCTTCTTCCGGCAGCATGAGAGTATAACCGCCAGCTCTGCCCCGAGGAATAATTGAAATTTTATGCACTGGGTCGGCATTAGGGGAGTAGTAGGCCGCCACAGCATGGCCCGCTTCGTGATAAGAGGTTAACTTCTTTTCTTTTTCGCTGACAACCTTGCTTTTCTTTTCCGGTCCGGCGATTACTCTTTCACTAGCTTCTTCCATTTCCGACATATGAATTACAGTTTTATTGCGACGGGCGGAAAGTAGAGCGGCTTCGTTCACTAGATTAGCCAAATCAGCACCGGTAAAGCCTGGGGTGCGCTTGGCCACTATTGCCAGGTTTACATCATCGGCCAAGGGTTTACCCTTGCAATGTACCTGTAAAATTTGTTCCCTACCCTTTACATCGGGCATACCCACGGCAATCTGCCGGTCAAAGCGGCCGGGGCGCAGTAAAGCGGGGTCCAGAATATCGGGACGGTTGGTAGCCGCAATTACGATAATACCGGAATTTTCCGAAAATCCGTCCATTTCCACTAATAATTGGTTGAGGGTCTGTTCTCTTTCATCGTGACCGCCGCCCACGCCAGCGCCACGCTGACGTCCCACAGCATCGATTTCATCAATAAACACAATGCAGGGAGAATTCTTTTTAGCTTCACCAAATAGGTCACGCACCCGGGAAGCGCCGACGCCCACAAACATTTCCACGAAATCAGAACCGCTGATGGAAAAGAACGGTACGCCAGCCTCGCCGGCCACAGCCTTAGCCACCAAGGTTTTACC
>DXZC01000146.1:0-1950 GCA_019415505.1 Peptococcaceae bacterium
GTATTGCCCTGATTATAGTGGCGTTGGTAATTGTAGCCGGTCAGCTCGGCATAATGCCCAGCGAAGGCGGTACCGCCACAGGCTTGAGCGGCTGGAAACTAATTCTTGCCTGCGTTATTTGTGCCGTGCTAGGCGCTCTAATGTGCATTGGTATTGGCTGCTATGCGCCTACCCTGGCCATGATTTGCCTCATGGGTATGAACCCTGTAATCGCCTATCCGGTAATGTATGGCAACTGCGCTTTCCTCATTCCCATAGCTGCCATTAAATTCATCAAGGAAGGCAGATATAATAAAAAGATGGCTGTGATTTGCAACACCTTTGGGCTAATTGGGACATTTACAGCCTTCTATCTTATCACCTCAGTACCTATTTATGCTTTAAAATGGGCCATAGTAGTTGTACTAGCTTATACCTCCTATACTATGTTGCGCGACGCGCGTAAAAAGGAGGACGATACAGACAAGTGCGATTGCGCCTCAGAACCGGAACCTGACGTTCCGCCTGCGACGTAAAGTTCACCAACAAATAATGGCAATTACTGTTAAAAAGTCGGCCCAGAATAATAAATATGGGCCGACTTTTTTATAACACCACCCTATACAGGCAAGATAACTTTTATCATCATTCGATTGTTTTTTTTCATTGGCGGTTATCAGGCATTTTACCCATCAACAATAATAACCAATAACAAAAGTTATCGTTTTCCATTATTTTTTTCATTGCTTTTATTTTATTCTCCTATATACGAAAGTTTTTATATTTTTTATTATCAGCCAATCAAAGACAAAACTCGACTACAAATGGGTCTACAATTTTCTTTAGCCACCAAATAACTTAAAGAAAAGCAAAAAAGAGTTTTTTTACCCCAATACCTCATTTTTGGCAAGGCCCTTGCATTATAAATAAGTATCCATATCAAAATTTAAAAATGAAAGGAGAGTCGAGGGTCTTTGTCACTGGTTTTTAGGCTACTATCATAAAAACTTTATAGGAGGGTAATCAATGAATATAGTATTAATATTTCAAATTTTTGTTATCGCTTTTGCACTCATATTTTCAATCGTCCTCATCAAGGATATCATTGACAACAAACAAGAGTTAAAAAGTAAAGGCTGGGTCAATTTATCCATCGCCGCTATTGTAACCCAATTTTTCGATACCTTAGGTATTGGCTCCTACGGTACATTAACAGCTTGGTTTAAAATTACCAAAGCTGTGCCGGACAAGAAAATACCCGGTACCCTCAACACCTGTACTGTCGTATCGTGCGCTTTCATGACTGTAGCCTACACCACCACCATTGAAGTGGAAATCGCTACCTTACTAGTACCTGTTGTAACATCCACCATCGGCGCCTTTGTGGGAGCCAGCGTTATCTCTAAACTGCCGGTTAATAAAATCAGATACGGTATGGCTGTGGCTCTTATTGCTGTGGCGGTGATTATGGTTTTACGTCAGTTCGATATATTCCCCGTTGGCGGTGAAGCCATTGGCCTCTCCGCTGGCAAATTAGTTATCGTTGGTATAATCAGCCTCATCCTGGGGGCTTTGATGACCATTGGCGTTGGTATCTACGCACCTATGATGGCTTTAGTATTTCTAATGGGCTTAAGCCCGGATGTAGCATACCCCATTATGATGGGCTCCTGCGCTTTCCTTATCCCCACCGCTGGTATTAAATTTATCATGGCCAGCAGAAAAACCGGGGAAGCTAAATATGACAGGAAATCCGCTATCTGCGTCAACTATATTGGCTGCATTGGCGTGGCGATTGCCGTATTCATTATCACATCTATACCCATGGACGTATTAAAATGGATAATTGTCGCCGTCTTAACTTACACCTCTATCGCTTTGATTCTGGACGCCAGAAAAGACTCTAAAGCAGCCCAATTAAACCAAAATGCTTAAAAAATTAATTTAGGTCACAAATAAATAACATAAACA
>DXZC01000146.1:1960-4911 GCA_019415505.1 Peptococcaceae bacterium
AACAAAAAATAAGGAGGATCTTAAAACTATGGGAAAAAATATGAGAGCTGGATACAATCAATTATCCGGATTCGGCATCAATATGTTTACTGATGACGAATTGTACGCCTTACACCTTTCCACTCTGGAGGTGTTGAGAGATGTCGGTATTGGCGTAAAAGCCCCTGACGCTCAGGAAGCCTTGGCTGCTGTTGGCTGTATTGTTGACAAAAAAAATAATGTGGTGCATTTCCCCAATTACGTTGTGGAAGAAGCTATTCGCTTGGCTCCCAGCACTATTACTTTTGCTGCCAGAAATCCGGAAAAGGACTATGTCCTGGAGGACAACCGCCCCGGCTTCACCAACTTTGGCGAAGGTATTATGATTAATGACCTTTATACCGGCGAATACAGAAGATCAACCAAAAAGGACTGCGGTCAAGCTGCTTTAATGGCTGACTGGTGCAGCGCTATCGACGCTCATGAACGCGCCGTATCCGCTCAGGACGTTCCCGCGGTTATCGCTCCCCTCCATGAAGTTCAGGTCAACATCACCAATACTTCCAAACACGTGATTCAAGGTTGCGGCAATATCCGCAATTTGAGAAAAATCCACAAGGTTATGAGCCACATCTGCGGCGGTGAAGATGAATTCCGCAAACGCCCCATTTACAGCACAATCACCTGCCCCATCAGCCCCTTGCAGTTAGTGCCCGAAAGCACCGAAATGATTATGGAATCCGCCCGTTTAGGTATTCCCATTGTTATCATTTCTATGGCTTTAGCCGGCGGCACCACCCCTGTAACCTTGGCTGGTACCCTCATCACACATAATGCTGAAGCCTTGGCCTCCATGGTATTGTCTCAAGCCACTGTTAAGGGCGCTCCCATTGTTTACGGTAGCTCCACCTCTATTATGGACTTGAAATATACCTCCTCCCCTGTAGGCTGCCCGGAATTGGGTATGATTAACGCCGCAGTTGCCAAGCTTGCTCAGTTCTACGGTATCCCCAGTTGGGTTGCGGGCGGTTAGGCAGACAGCAAATGCGCCGACGCTCAAGCTGCCCATGAAAAAACACTCAGCGCCACTTTGACGGCATTGGCAGGCGCCAATCTCATCTACGGCCTGGGCATGTTAGAATTGGGTATTACCTTCGACTTCGCTCAATTAGTAATTGACAACGAAATCGCGGAAATGGTTAAATACGTTGTAAAAGGTATTGACGTAAACGATTACAATATTGCTACTAACGTCATCAAGGATGTTGGCATTGGCGGCGAATTTGTAACCCATGACCATACCTTCGCGAACTTCAAGACCGCACAATCTAACTCCATTCTCTTCGACCGCAGCATGCGCGAAACCTGGGAAATGATGGGCGGCAAGGACTTGCTGGAACGCGCTACGGAAAAAGCTAAATGGGTATTGGAAAACCACAAACCCGAACCCCTTCCCGCCGGCACCGAAGCTTTGATGGAAGACCTCATTGCTGAAGCAGCGGAAGAAGAAGGCGTTTAATTTCTCAGTTTACTTAACGCACAATACTCCCAAAGAACAGGGGCAATGATCACCTCTTTCCCTTGTTCACCCAACCTCTATAAAAAACTCTCCATTTTCAAAGGGCAGGATTTTCCTGCCCTTCTTTTTTTTAGTCTGGGTTTTGGGCTATGGCGGTTATTGACAGCCAACGCAACAGAGTATATGCTATAAGAAAAAATATTTTGCCAGCCAGAAAAGCTGGCAAATAAAAAGTCAAGCCCCAATGGGGAGCGAATGTTGCGAACGGGAGGATGGCTAACCGACTTACCTAGGGACGTAAAAACCTTGGAGCGCTAGGTCAGACCATTACTCCCCATTCAAATAGCTTAGGCAACGAGACGTCCCATGCCTATGGCTGACTGCCGTAATTCAAGGGGCAAATTTATTGTAACAGGAGTGGCCATGGAAATAAAAGAGCTGATAACAAGAAGTCATATTTTATGGGATGAGGAAAAACCTTTAAGCTTAGAGCGTTTAATGGCTTCCGAAGCGGAATATGTTATCACCGCTAAGCCTAAATATAAGGTTTACTCCAAGGCTGATATTCTCTACTCCTTTATTGCGGAAAAAACTGATACCATAGAGCTTTCAAAGGTTAAACCAGAGGACATCACTATCATCTCAGCCGCCAACGACCTAAGTATCCTGGAAAAAATACCCACCATGACAGTTTTAGTGCTGGACCAAGATAACAAGCCCATAGGCGCAATACAGGGCCTTACGGCCATAGCCAAAGCTACCATGGACTTACGTCGGGAACTGTGGAACAACACTCTGCAAATTGAGTATTATAAACGGGTCTTTAACGCTATAGAGGACGAAATTTTTCTCACAGATGAGTACGGTTTTATCCAATATCTCAATCCCCGGGCCGAGGAAATCTGCCAAATCAAGCTAGAGGACTATATTGGGCACCACATCATAGAGCTGGTTCAAGAGGGGGTTATATCCACCAGCCTGACAATGGAAGTTTTGGAGACCAAAGCCAAGGTAGCCAGAATTATGGAGGTACAATCCGGCCGTTTAATCCTGGGCACAGGCTTACCGGTTTACGATGACGAGGGCAATATTGTCCATGTGCTCAGCACCTCTAAGGATGTAAAGGAAATCAATGAGCTGGTGGAAAAACTGGAAAGTATTTCCAAGGAGCTGGACTCCAAGGACCGGGAAATTGCCGAATTACAGGACCGGGTGATCAACCACCTGAATTATGTCATGGCAAGCGAGGCAATGAAGGAGGTACAGCGCACTGTAAGCAGAATCGCCCCCACCAACGTTTCCGTCTTAATTGAGGGAGAGAGCGGCACGGGAAAAGAGGTGGTAGCGGATTTAATCTACCGGCTGAGCACCAGGCGGAAAAACCCGCTGGTAAAAATTAACTGTGGCCTGATACCTAAGGACCTTCTGGAATCAGAGCTCTTTGGTCTGTCTC
>DXZC01000147.1 GCA_019415505.1 Peptococcaceae bacterium
ATACTAACTGTATTAAATTAGCCTGTTGAGACATGGCGTCCCTAAATTCTTGGGCGCTCTGGGTTTGAAAGCCCATTGCTTTGATGGACTCTTCCACAGCGACAACATTTTCTAAATCATTGACCTTTACTTTAAGAATATTGTAGCTATTTGCATCTGGTTTTATACCATTTATAGCATTATATTGGTCTTTTAGCTGTTTTCCTAATTCCAAGGGAATTATAACACTGTAGTAGGCGCCCTCCTTGGTATAATCCTCTTTCAGCTTTCCTAAAGTAGAAAGGGGCTGAGTTTGACCGGATGTTTTTTCATCGTCACTATTATTCTGTTGGGCGCTACTGTTTTGCCCCGCAGCCGATGCTTGACTATCGCCTGGCTCTGTAGCGCCATTATTCTGTGCATTTTGTTTATTATTAATTACGGAGATGGTAAGCTGCTGGGACATAACGTCTACCGGGGGAGGATCTACATAGCGATAATTTTCATCCATTTCATATTCAGGATACTCCCCAGTGTTGGAATCAATAAATTGGTAATCCGCGCCATAGCCAAAATAAATGCCGTTTTGGGGCGGGCCTTTGGTTATCAGGCTGCCCTCGGTAGTTTTATAACCGAGCATTTCCAGCTTGGACAAATCCATTGCCATCATCTCTCCCTCATAATTATAACGTCCGCAGGCAATATTAGCAACCCCTGAAAGGGTCATAATAGGAGTGGTGCTTTCTACATTATCTAATTTGGATATTTTTTCCACAGCTTTGTCATCAAGCACCACCTTTTTGGAGGTGTTATCATTCTGGGGCGGCATTACCGAAATAGCGGTGACATCCATATAGCTAGCCATTTCCGCCTCAAAATTACTGTTAAGCCCTACCCCCAGTGACATCATAACCACGATAGAGGAGGTGCCTATTACCACCCCTAGCACGGTGAGAATTGTCCGTACCTTCCGGCGGAAGAGATTCCGCAAACACATAACAATAAGGTCAATTATCCTCATCTTGCTCACCTGCCGTTGGGGACCCAGATTTATCTTCTTCTACTGCCGCAACTTCACTGTCGTCATCGAAGTCATCATCATCGTCCCACAATTCTGCCTCAGCCTGTTTTTTCTTTTTACGGCGGCGTAAAACAATTAGGGTTACTACCCCGGCGCCAATCAGCACGATGATTATCACACCCCATAAGAGGAAATTGTTTTCACCCTGCATTTCCTCTTCAACTACTGGCGGCGGCGTTTCCTCCACATTGACGCTAAATTCTTTTTCTACAGTATAGGTATTAGTGTTCTGGTCCTCATAGGATACCACTAATCGCAGGTTTTTCTGGCCAGTGGAGCCAAAGGTGGCATACAAATAGCTACTGCCGGACATTTCCGCAGAGGGATTAACAGTACCGAGATAGGCTGAAGTAATGTATTCGCCGTTATCAGCGTTATAGAGCTGTAACTCCGTATTGAGAAGTTTAGAGAAGCCGGTGTTTATAAAGCTATAATCAACGCCATATTCCTCGCCTACATATACTGGCTCGTCATCATCGCCAATCGCGGCCTTGGTAATTTGCACCCGTTCATCTTGAACCACAGGCACGGAAATGGACAGCTCCGAAGCGCCGGTGTATTTGGTGCCGTCATCGTAATACTCAAAGGTTATACTCAGAGCAATGGGATAGGAGCCGGGGTTACACTCCACGGAGGAGGTAAAGGTAGAGCTATGCTCTACTGCGCCTTTGGCCTTTATCCGCTCAATGTAGAAGGTGTCCGAATCCTTAGCCAGGGAAAAAGTTTCCCCGCCGTTAATTTTAACCATGGCGTTTTGAATACTGATATTTTTATTGGTATTATACAAGGTATAGGTCAAGGTAAAATTGCGTCCCGCGGTAACCGCGTCACCGCCGATACTGAACTTGCTCACCACAATATTGGGACTTAGAGAATTGCCAGACGGCAAGGAGGCTGCCGGCGCATCGGCTGCGCCGCTGCCAGTATCAACATCGTCAGCAGCCCAAACCGGCAAAGCGAAAAGGAAAACTGTGGTTAAAACTAGCAGACAGGAAATAATTTTTTTCATTGTATATGCTCCTTAGAATTATGATATATATTAACTCAAGAATTATCTAATTATAAACCAGGTCAGCCTTAGGCGCAGGTTTATTACCAGTTGTTAAAAAAAGAGGTTCCCCGGCATGACATAGGAAAGGATTGTCATGAAACTATCGGGCCATGCCAGGGAAACTTGTGAAAAACATTGCATTTAGGCCGAATTACCCGTGGCCACAACCCGTTTGTCGCTATCGATTTTGCCGTCTATCAGGTGTATAACACGATCGGCATACTCCGCTATTTCCGGGTCGTGGGTGACAATTATTAAAGTCTGCTTATGGTCCCGGGCCATAGAGACCATGAGCTTCATTACCTCTATAGTAGTTTTAGAGTCCAAATTACCCGTAGGTTCATCGGCAAAAACCAACTGGGGGTGGTGGACAAATGCACGGGCTATACCCACTCGCTGCTGTTGGCCGCCGCTCATCTCCGAGGGCGTATGATTGACCCGGTTAGCCAGGTTTACGGCCTTCAGCATATCAATGGCCGCTTTTTCCCTGGTTTTTTTATCCACGCCCCGAAACTCCAGAGGCATGGCTACATTAGCCCAGGCCGGCAAGCCGTTCATGAGATTATAGGACTGAAAGACAAAGCCTACGTGCTTACGGCGGAAATCCGTCAACTTGCCTTCGTTCATCTTATCGATGCGAGCCTTACCAATGCGAATCTCGCCCTTGGTGGGGGGTTCTAAGCCCGCCAGCATATTGAGAAGGGTACTCTTACCGGAACCGGAGGTTCCCAAAATACAACAGATTTCACCCCTGTCAATTTGCAGGTTAATACCATTTAAGGCTTTAACCTTTTCATCACCAACCTTATAAAACTTTTTTAAATTCTTAATTTCTATCAAAGTATCCATATTTTACTCCCAGGGGTGCATTATAATGCGGTAAACGCTAACAGAAAAAGAGTTTTGCGGTAGAGTACCCTCGATAAAGTACTCGGTATGGTAGCCCTCCTCTACATCGCCGCTGAGGAAGTAATGATACAAGGCCTCATTGTCGCTATGGGTAGATTCTAAGATTTCCTGATAGCGTTCTGCCGGTATAACCTCATCGGTAACAGTGTAGCCCTCTTCATCACTGTAAACGTTCTTAGTAATTTTATGAATATACTCCGGCTGTAAGCTGCCGTATTCCTCGAATCCGTAGCCAGTTGCCGCTAAGACCCCTAAGGTATTGGCATAGCTGGCATAAATTGGCGCCGTCATATCGATATAATTACTATCGTAAGAGGAGTTAAAGGTGATATTACCAACTATTTTTTCGGTTTTCATCGCCTCTAAGGTAAGGTTATTGGCGTCTTCTTTATAGGCTGCAATCAATTTTTGTTGATTTTCCTTATTTAGTATATTGCCTTCAATATTAAAACCGGTATCAGAGTAATAAATACTTTCTACTGCTAAACCTTTAATGTCAAGATAAGCCAATTGGTTCTGCTTAAACTCTGCTGAATCAACAATAGTTCCTACAGCCTCTGCCGTAGCCTTTCTACTGACATAATCATACTGTCTAGCCACTGTTTTACCATTGCTGAGGGTATATTTAATCGTAACCATGCTCTGGGGCTCCACCACCAAGGCAGTTACCAGCTCGGAATCAGCAGCGCCGCTGGCTCTAGCTTCTTCCCAAGCTTCTTCATATTCCGCTTGATTTTCGGCGGTCTGTCCCAATCCCTTAACGCCGTTTTCCGCAATGGAGAGGACAGCCTTAATATTTTCCCGTTCTGTTAATAACACCCGGTTATCCAGGGGGAAAGCGCTATTATAATAAACCGCGTTCCCGTTAAATGCGCCGCCATTATTGGCGCCATTCAGCTCAACATAACCCCGGCCATACATATTAAGGCCATCTATTTCAATGTTGACGGTTTCCACCTTGTTGCTGGCTGGTATATATTTATCATAATTCGGTAAATCAAAGACAAAGAAGGAAATTATACCGCCGGCCACCAGTAAGGAAATAATAAGGTTAAGCCAATGGCTTTTGAGGGCCTTAATATCAAAGGCTAAAATTACCTCCATAGCCCGGCTCACTAAGAAGCCGCCGATAATCACGCCAAAGATTAACCAAACCTTATATTGGCCGGAACTGATGGAGTAAAACAGTAACCCCAGGCCAATGGCGCCCATAATAATAAGGGGATATTTAACCAAGGGGGCAAACCAGGGAAAGGCCAAGGCTTTACCCGCCGCTTCACTCCGGCGTTTGTTATAGAGCAGCACTGCCAATACCAGGGGAATAACTGTAAATAAGAGCAAGAACACAATACGGCCCCAGGATACAACGCCGTTGCTAATATAATTAGCCGCCACAAAATAACCCGTCACCGGCGAACTCCAAGACATAATGACGTTGCTTAAATACGATTGACCGGCATAGGTGAGGAAAAAGTTGCTCATTAAAGCCGTACACTCAAAAACTGCCACTGGCGCCACAAACAAGATATATAGCGTAACGCAACCGTGAATTATTATATTGCCGGTTAAAATACCAGATAAAACAGCCAGGGAATAAACAGCCAAAAAGTACAATATGGGGAATACCAGCCCCTGGAGCATAACCATTTTACGCACATATTGCCAATCCCCGAACAGACCCACAATAGCAATAGCGCAGAGATAAAAAATTACATAGGGTAAAATTACCGTTATGGCCCCAGCTAAGTAATTGACAAAGAACATTTTTGTTCTGGTTATCGGCAAGGTGTGGTAAAAATCCACTTTCCTCTTACTGTGCAAGTAAGA
>DXZC01000148.1 GCA_019415505.1 Peptococcaceae bacterium
CAATCATACCATTGAAAAAGTCAATCTGAGTTAAAAAAATTAAACTTTTTCAATGGCATATTGGAAAACTCGCAAATAGCAGTAACTGGCTGCCATTAGGTGAAACAAATATTTCATCTTATTATTTAACTAAGAGTAAATTGACTTAATGGCGAAATTGTTTGCGTAAAAAAGTCATTACCTTAAAATAACCAACAACTGGGGAAACATTTAAAATTAATCAACGCAAAAAAATGACATAAAGAATATTTTTTTGTTAAAGAATTAAGGCAACATACCAGTATATGGCGTTAAGCCTAAAAATAACAGTAAAAAACTATAAGTATTATTTAACTGTGGTATGGCAACCTATACTCCATTGCCACCAATTATTTTACCTCTTTTAGCAGAAAAATGCAAGCTTTTTTTCTTATAAAAAACCGCTCTTGAGACAGAGCGGTTTTTTCATTTCATGATTAACTTTCCCAATCACCGTACAAAGTGAAAGTGTTTCGACCCTGTTTTTTAGAGCTATAGAGGGCTGCATCAGCCCGTTTGTAAAGCTCGGTGAAATTGTCGCCGTCCTGAGGCGCTAAAGCTATACCCATACTGGTGGAAATATGCCAAGAATTACCATCCCTGCTATAATCCCAAGCGAGGCTTTCCAGCAACTGTTGAGCCTTATGCCTAACCCAGGTTTCGTCTGGCACTAAGATAAACGCGGCGAATTCGTCGCCACCCAAACGGCCAATAACTCCTGATTCAGTAAAGTTAGCCTCTAAAGCCTGGGCAAAAGCCTCAATAACTAAATCCCCAAAGCCATGGCCAAATTTATCATTGGCCTCCTTGAAATTATCAATATCTAGCATAAATAGGGCATAATTGGCTTGGGGCTCACTTGCCAATAATTCCGTAATATGGCGGGCAGTGGCAGTTTTAGTATACAGGCCAGTCATTTCATCAGTTTGGGCTAATTCCCGCATACGTTGTTCCCAGCGCTTTTCCGCATCTATATTTTGGCGATAGGTCAGCATATGCACAGAACCATCGCTTTCCCGCTGCACAATTCTGGCGGTAATACGCATCCAATAATAATCGCCGCCGTTAGATATCATAAAATCGTATCTCAGGGTTTCACAGCCCTTTTGATAAACTGCTAACACATTTTCAGGGGCAAAGGTAGTTACATATCCCTGCCGGAACTCCTCTTTGATCTGTTGTTCCGCCACTATAGACAGGGCCTTATCATAGGGCGTGCCAGGCGGCGCTCCCAAACCGGCAAAATAATCCTCAGTAGCTTTATTAGCTGGACAATTATTGGTAATATCCAACTCATAAATGTTTTCAAAAAGCTCCTCTGTAGCTTTTTGGAACATATTTCGCTTCTCCTCCTCATTACTTTGAACAAGGGAAGTAATGCGGCGATTAAAGCCCCGTATTACAAAGGTGATAACTAACAAAATAATAATTATTATGGTGGCAATTATCACCAGGGTTTGGGCGAACTGTTTTTGCAATTCCGTTACAAGGGAGCTAGTGTCTCGCTCCACTATTAAATACCAGTTTAAGTTACTAACATAACGAGAGACAATATAACTTTTTTTCTCGTTTCCCCCGTCACCTGAGGCCCAAAAACTACAAGCTTCTTCCTTATCCCGGCAAGCTAGACTTTTTTCCCGCACTTCCGCGCCGTAACCCCGGAGGTCAAACCAATTTACAGCCTGATAACTTGTGTGTTCTGTGGAAATCTCTATGGTACCGGTTTTATCTATTAACAGAGCTTGCACAGCAAAATCTTTTTCATATTTGCGCAGCAGCCCCTGAAGATAGTCAAGACTCAAGCCCACTCCCACAATTCCCTGAGGGTCGCCGTTTTCATCCTGAAGAACGCAATTAATAAACACTGTAATTCTATTCTCAGCCCCAGCCACCTCATCATTATCAACAACTATAGAGTGGTCAGCGCCACTGGCCAAGAGAGAATAATACCAATCATTTTCCGGGTTATCCGACGTAAGAACCCTGTCTAAGCCATTGTAATTATAGTAACGGTTAGTTTTTGTGGAAACTAAAAAAACCGAATCATAGTCATAGGATTCCTTGTAGTTATTTAAATAGTTTTTAACCGTAGCTAAATAATCTTGGTCAGATAAGCGTGCCTCCTCTTGGTTGAGCAACTCACTTAAGAGGCTATCGTTAGCCATAGTCATAGAGGCGGTCAGCGGTTCGGTAAAAATATCATTTAACTGGTAATAAATACCTTCCGAGGCCAAGGAGGAAACTTGTTCAATTTTACTAAGGGAAGAACTATAGTTTGCCCGGTAACTTAAAACTGTAGTAAGTAAAAAGCCCACGAGTATTATTAAGCAAACCAGGATATTTGTCCATAACAGGATATTCTTTTTCATTATTTTTACCCTTTAACAATGTTATTAATAAAACATTTATATAATTAAGTATAGCATACTGACCCAATATTGCAAATTAAATTTAGGGACCAATACCCAAGGCGACAAAACAGGCCCCGGTAAATTGCCGCGACAATTTGAGGCGCTAAATTATACAAGCCAGATAATTACGGGGCATTTCCGCTGCCACTGTAGGTACAGAAGAACTGGCCCACATGGAAATGATTAGCGCCATAGTACATCAGCTAACCAGAAACCTCAGTATTGAGGAAATTAAGGAAAGCGGCTTTGATAAGTACTTTGTGGACCATACCACCGGCGTCTACCCTGTTTCGGCCGCGGGCGTACCCTACACCATGGCCTATATAGAAGTTAAGGGCGACCCCATTGCCGACTTGAGCGAAGATATGGGCGCTGAACAAAAAGCCAGGGTAACTTATGACAATATTCTGCGCTTAGTAGATGACCCCGACGTTTTAGACCCCATCCGTTTCCTCCGGGAGCGGGAAGTGGTTCATTATCAAAGATTCGGCGAATGCCTGGGTATAGTGCAGGATAATCTGAACTCTAAAAACTTCTATGCCTTTAATCCCTCTTTTGACAAATAATAAACTGGCAATATCACGATAAAATAAACCTCCCTGTAATAATAGGGAGGTTTATTTTATCTTTATTTCATGATTTAATTAATTTTTATTCCATGACGCCAAGGTCAACGCCGGAATAATAATGGCTAATTATTTGCCAGTAATCATAACCGGCAGCAGCCATGCCGTTGGCGCCGTACTGGCACAGCCCTACCCCATGGCCAAACCCTTTTGTACTGATAATTAATTCGTCACCCTGGGAAGCCAGGGAAAAATCTGTGGAATTCAAGGAGAGGCTTTTACGAAAATCCGTTGCTTTAATGGTCTGCCCCCCATAGGAAACTGCCGAGACCCTACCGCTATCCGTTAAGGAGGTAGCAACGGGAACTTCGTCTGTAGCGCCGTTTATATTGAGGAGATAGGGTAATTCGCTCATAGCTACTGTCACAGTTTCCTGGTATCTTGGGGCGTCAAGGTCCCAGTCGCAAGCCACGCTTTGTAAATAGGGAATATCCTGGCCCCAGACCTCAGCGGCGGAGGAGGTTTTACCGCCACAGGTAGAGTGGAAAAAGGTCTTAGCTATAGCGCCATTATAAAGTATGACCTCTCCGGCAGTATCCTCAACAGCGGCGGTACAAATTGCCAGCTTATCGTCAAAGTCAGCCCCCCAGTTTTTTTTCAGGGTGGCTTCGTCATAGTAGCATTGGCAGTGGGCTGGGTCATCACACAACTCGCCGCCCCGCTCCAAAACAGCCACAGCATAGGTACGGGCAATTATGGCCTGGGCTTTGAGGGCTTCCGGTTCAAAATCTGTAGGCATTTCACCTGCTACCACACCGATTAAATAGCTTTCCAAGGGTATGGCGTCCTGGTCGCCGGTGGCACTACGCCGCAAGGTTATTTCCTCTATCTCTGTAGGGTAGGCTACTGTGGCAAGGCCCTTTTCCTGGTTTGTAGCTGTGGTGGCTGTAGCAACAGCTTCATCTTTGACCGGCTGGGGCGTTGCCCCAGCTAAAGCTATTTTTTCCGCTTCACCGTTGTTACTTAAACAAACGGCGGTAATAGCCAGAAAAAGCACCACTACCGGCCAAAAAGCTGGGCGCTGCTTTTTCCCGCCGGATCGACGGCGGTATATATAGATATGTCTCACTCTCTGACCTCCCCATAGTTGTTATAATTATTATATGTGGGGGGCAGCTTAATATTCGGAAAAAATTAAAGGCGTGCCAATAAATATACCGGTTTGATTTTGTACTTCATTGTCAAAGAGGGCAATTTGTAAATTTATTTTTTGTCCGTTTGAGGTAATGCTACGGGGTAAACCAGGGCAATAGCCGCTTTTACTGAGATAGGTTTCAGTATCCACACTCTCCAATTCCTCGCCGCCTACCTTTTTAAACACGGCCTCAACCAGTGATTCCTTGGCCTTTAAATTCAAAATCTGCTCAAAATAGCCGCTAATCAAAACTGAGGTCTCCCCGGTAGCGTCTACAGCGGCAAAATATGAATCCGCCGCCTTGCGTATTTTACCAGCTTCAGCGCAATCAATGTTTTCATGTAAATCAATAATCAGGTAAGTCTCGTCATCCTCATAACTATCGCTAATGCTTTGTAGGGTTATATTTATATCATACCCTTCCGGGGTTTTACCCGCAGCGGCTATACCAGTATAATTTTGGTCAGTGGATTCGGTGATGCTCACCTCCGCCCCTTTGCCCATAGCTTGGATAATCTTTTGATACAGCTCTTTAAGCTCATCTAAATTATGGCCGCCGCTGCCCACCTTACCCCAGCTTTGGGCCGTTAACTCCTGGAATTTGGCGCCGCTTTCCTCGAAAGCCGTCACTAGGGGGTCTTTATTAGTG
>DXZC01000149.1 GCA_019415505.1 Peptococcaceae bacterium
ATTTTGAGGAGCATATTATCTACGACGCCGCGGGTAATGAGGTTAAAGCCTGGGTTTCCTTAGCCCAATATCTTGGCTCCTTTAGCCGGGACGAGTCCGGCCTTGCCGTTGTTCCCAGTTTGTACGAGGCGCCCCAGGGCAGAAAGGTAGCGGTTAATGATACCAGCTTAACAGCGAAACTGTCCCACCCTAACAAAGTTACGCTAATTTTTGCCGCTGTTATTATCTTAATCCTGGTCATAATATTTTTAGTAATTTTTATACCCCTGCGCCGGAGACGCGGAAGGAAAAAGCAGCAGTGAGGTAGAGTTTGACGGCCTTAATTGGGGCTTTGCCGTCTCGTTCTTACCCTGCACCCTATGAGGTAATGCGGTTGCTGGGAGTACAACGCCGTGGCCTAACTTTGATAGAATCATAGTGGAGGGGGTAAAGGTTAATTGGAGTTAAATTAGTTGCTGAAAAGCCGCCTATCTTAAATTAGGATAGGCGGCTTGAATTTTTGCGGCTTTGTGCTATGCTATTAAAGAGGGGCTCAAGCGTGGGTAACTCTGTCCCGTTCTTCGGCCCGTTTAGCGTTGTTCCAATGGTGCATATCACCGACTAAGTAACCGGTTATGCGCCTGATGCGTTGAAAGGGCGCGTCCTCTAAAACATAGCGGAGATTAACGTAATCGCCGTCAACCTCAATACCTAAGGTCTTAATGGTTTGAGTGGGATATTTTTTCTCAGCATGGGCTATGTAGGCGTTTATTTCTTCTTCTGACAAAGTTCCGTTAATTATTTCCACGTTCATTTTTTCTGCTCCTTTTCTGGCGATTCCCCGAGTGTGGGTTAAGCGAAAGTCCTGGACCCAGAGTCTTTTCTGGGCTCTTGGCCCATAAGGACTGTTGCAAGCTATATTTTATTATATACTTTTTTTCTCAACTTGCCAATGTGAATTTTAACCCTTTTGGCCATTGCTTTGTAAAATATTAGCTTTTTGTTTGGTTGTTACATGGTCAAAGTCTATGCTATCCATTTACTTGGTTATCAATTTGTCAAGCTTATGCTATTGATATACTTTGTTGTTACTTGTCAAAGCTTATCTTCTTGATATCCTCTTGAAAGGAAGTGATTTTGTGGCTAAAAAGAAAGATAGTAAAACCAATGCTATGCGCTTTTTAGATAAAAATGCTATCCCCTATGAGATAATTACCTATGAATGTAAGGAATTTACTGACGGTATACACCTGGCGGCCAGCTTAGGCATAGACCCGGAGGAAACCTATAAAACCTTGGTAACCACGGGTAAAACTGGTTTGCACTATGTTTTTGTTATTCCAGTGGCCAGTGAGTTGGATTTAAAAAAGGCCGCTAAAACAGTGGGGGAAAAATCTATAGAGCTGCTCCCGGTGAGGGATATTACGTCGGTCACCGGCTATGTGCGGGGCGGTTGCAGTCCCCTGGGTATGAAAAAACAGTTCCCCACCGTGATTCAGGCCACCGCGGAGAAGCTACCCGCTTTTTACGTTAGCGGCGGCAAGCTAGGTGTGCAAATAAAATGCTCACCCCAGCTCTTGGCCCAGGCGATAAAGGCGGAATTTGCCGCTATTATCGTGGCCTAATTATTTTTCGTAGTGGGATAATTATTATCTAAACAGCCAGGGTCGCTATTATCGGCCCTGGCTGTTATTGTCTCTTTTCTTCTGTTGGCCTGTATTGGCCCGGTATGACGCCCCCTTCAAGGCCAAAGTTATCGCCAAGTTCTTACTCAGTGGGGAATACATTAAACAACCGAGGGACTTCCCGCTCTAATGGCGGTAATTTTACCCTTTAGTAGTGAAAAAAACCTTGGCAGGTGTATAAATCCGCGCTGTAATAAGTAACCCAAAACTCACAGCGCAACAACCATACCAGGGTATACCGGCGACAGTACCGCCGGCGCTGCTGTGTCACCGGATAGGTGTAGCCTTTGCTTTACCGGCGCTTGTTACTTGTTCTCCTGGGACAATCCTGACTAAACCTGCCCTAATATTAATTTTGTTACGGTATATTATGGGGATAATGGGGCTAATTCCCAGTTGCAAGGTGGGTTATGGCCTGGACCAATGGTTGGGCGCTTGCTCCGGCCCAGCCCCTTGTTGTTTTTAAACGGAGATAGTAATAAGCGTGGAGAATTCTATCTCCACGCTTATGCCGGCGAAACACTATTTTACCGCAATACCCCGGTTAAGATAAAGCGGGCTTCGTCATATTCATAGGTACAGGTATAGAGGGTAATTAACCGTTCCGAAGGCTTTACTGTGACATTGGTTTTAAATAGGGATTTACCAATAACCTTATTTATGTAGGAAATATATTCCACGTCATCCTTAAATTCAGTTTTAGCCTCAAATTCATGAGTATCCACAATGTAGCCGCTGAATAATTCTACTGTATAAGTTTTTGCGGGGGTGGTTAGCTTCAGGGTGGGGTGAGCTTCATAAAAATCTTGGTCAGCGTAATTGGGCAGCATGGCGAACATGGCGCCGTTTTTCATGTTATGGCCGTAAATTATGGTATTTTTATCGCTAAAATCTCCCTGGTTGCGGTAATCTAAAAAGAGGGTGCCCATTTTATTTACAGTGCCGTCAAAGAGGTGGGTGAGATAATAGCTATTGTCGCTCCCTTGCACCACTGGGTAGTTTAGCTCTATATCCTCTTGGGCCAGCCAGGCTTTGACCCCAGGGTTAATAGCGCTAAGAGCCTGAAAGTCGATTGCGCCGTCCTCCGCTACAGTTGCCAAAATATCTTCATATACCTCGTCGCCGGCGCTGTATTCTTGGTTGCTCTCGTAGATTTTCCAGCCGCTAAAGGCTAGTAATAGCACAGCTGCCAGTAAAATTAGCCACAGCGGCCGGTTATTCCGCCGGGGTCGGTAACCCTTCTTGTATCTTGTCAACATTTAGCATAATCTCCGCTTTATTTTAATTTTTTTAGGTATTATATAGAAGATAGCAAGTAAATGGCTAACTGTCAATAGGAATAAGGCCGTAAAGCCCCCTAAAATTTGACATTTGTGAGAGTTTTAGTTATGCTATAATTATATTTAAAAACTGCACTAAAAGATAGAAAAGATAAGGAACATGAAAGCAAACCTGATATATATGAAAAATAAATTAGGTAAGTTGCCGCGCTATACTTTCTATTCCCTAATTGCCACAGCTTTGGATTTCTTCCTAGTTTGGGCCTTAACCTTTGCG
Source organism: Peptococcaceae bacterium (assembly GCA_019415505.1). GTDB lineage: Bacteria > Bacillota > Dehalobacteriia > UBA7702 > UBA7702 > Cryptoclostridium. Next base: position 3,222 of record DXZC01000149.1, read on the forward strand.
GTAGGGAAAAATTTGGTAGTGGCCAATACTATTGGCTCAGTTAGCGGCTTTCTTTTGCATTATATTTTGGCCTCCCGCTCTGTGTTTAACACTGAGTATGGCGCCATTGGCTTTGTTGTCTACCTCTCCACCTTTTTATTCGGCCTGATAATCGGCAATATTATGATTTTTTATACCTACAATTGGTTAGCCGCTCATTTACTGGACCAATTGGCCTTTGTTGTCAGTAAATTATTGTCAGTGCTGGTACCCTTCTTTATTGTTTACACCTTGCGCGTGCAAATTTTTAAGCGCTTAGGTAGTGATCGTGATGTTGATTAGAGCTAAGAAAGTGAATACCAAGGTTACTGTTAATCCTGCTACATGTACTTGCTACCCGCAAGTTGTGCCTTTAGCTCTGGGTTTCTAAAAACCGGAGCCTTTATAATGGGGTGACAAAATGAAAAGATTTTTCTTAGCTTTGGCTTTGGTTCTTTTTGTCTTAGTTTTATTGTGCGCCGCCTTTTATGTCACTGGAATCTGCCTAACAGACCGGGCTGCTCTGACTAAGATAGACCCGCGGTATGTTCCCACTAAAGCAGGTCTTTACGCCTATTCTTCCGGGCTGCCGGTGAACTATGAAGGTCTGTCCTTGACTAATGCTGAGGAAATCGAGGAGATTTGGGCTATACTGCAAACGGAAACCTGGCAGGAGGAAGCCGCGGTGCCGGAAGATTGGTCGGAATTTGCCGTTGACTCCGCGACAGTGTGGTATTCTGGGGCTAAGGCATTTGGTATCGGTAACGAGCTCGGTTATAGTATCGTTGTTGCCGGGGAAACCGCGTCTATTAGTTTAGAATTCCCCGGTATTCTCGGCAGTCAAAGGGCCTCGGAGTTTTCCAGCGTTGTCTCCAAGTATTATAAGGTGCCGGCGGGGATTGACACTAAATTGCGGGAGTACGCCTTGGCGCGTTACAATGAGGAAACCGCTGACGTGACTATTAATGACCCCGAAGAATTTTTAACGGACTTTTTTAATTCTCCCCCGGTTTCTTGCTCCTATTCCCCAGGGGGTTGGTCTAGCTTAGGCTATAATTTTAAGTATTTTGCTGATTCCCAGCCTATTCCCAGCTTTATGGCGGCCATGGGTGATTTCTCCCAATGGGAGGTTGTCAAACCGGCAGTCTCCCAGGGAAGTGAGGAGTCAAACGCCGGTGCGGAGCCGCCTCCTCCCACTGGGGCATTTCGCAACTTCGATTCAGGGGCTGACTCAATCACTCTAAGCTTTGCCGCTGAGGGGGACGGCACCTCTATTTACATTAAATATAAGGATAAAGCCTTCTTTTACCACAGTCCGGAAGATATTCCCGCTGCCCTTGCCGAGATTATTGTGCCTTATTATAATGAGTATGCTACTCTAGAAAATCCACGTGACCATGCCTTAGATTGTTTGCATGGTTTTGATATTTCCCTGTCCTCCGCTGACGCGGCCTTTATGTTTGGCAGCACTGACGGTATATATGATTTTCTGGGTAGGGATTGCCGGAGCATTCTCCGGGAGGATGTGGAATGGCAGCCTGTGGACAGCTCCGAGGTTCCTCCTGCCGCCGCCACCGACGTAACC
>DXZC01000015.1 GCA_019415505.1 Peptococcaceae bacterium
GTTACCGTCTGTAACAACGGCCACCCCTTGTTTTACTAAATTGTTATTAAGGTAAATATTCGCCTGAGAATAACTGGCGCTCTCCCCCTTGGCAGTGCGTATATAGCGGGCTGTCATTGTCGCTGTTTCCGCCCGGGTGGCAGTTTCCTGGGGGCAGAAGTTATAGTTGCCCTTGCCCTGTATTAAACCGTAGCGCTGCATAGCGGTAACTGCCTCCTTGGCCCAAGGGGATATTTTGCGGTTGTCGTTAAAGGGGTCCTCTGGATATTTGTACTCTAAGGTCAGTCCTTTTACTAAACGAATATGCCTATTCAACATGGTGGCTAATTCCTCCCGGCTTATAGCGGCGTTGGGCCTAAAGGTATTGTTATCATAGCCTGTTACCACCTGGCTTTGAGTGGCCCAATTTATGGCTGCTTTAGCCCAATGATTTCCCACATCCGAGAATTTAGAGGTATTATTATAGGCTGCAATATCAACCCCGGCGTCCTTAACTAAAATATTGACAAACTCAGCCCGGGAAATGGTTTTATCCGGCTGAAAGCTGCCGTTAGGGTAGCCGTTTAATAAATTTTCGTTGGTTATATAGTAAATATCCGTTTCAGCCCAATGGCCGGTAACATCGCTGTAAATTATATCGTTGGCCGCAACGGGGCTGGCGTATAAGGCAAATAGCAGTATTGCAATAAGAATGGCTTTGAGTTTCTTCATCTTCTTTATTCCCCCTAGTTTTTATTTGCTCTTAGAGTGCATTTACCGGTATAGCTGCCAAATAGTCGTTAAGAGCATTTACTATAGCGCTTTGGTAATTGGCGGCATTCTCCTTGCCGCCTAACGCTGACTGATAAATTAGGGTCGGCTCGTAAGCGGCGCTGTTTTCCATATCGTAAATTTGGGCGTAGATCCAGAGTTGGCCTTGGCTATAATCGGTGGTAAAGGACTTGTCCTCATTGAGAGGGTATACATAAACCACATACTTGGCGCCAGACACATCTATGGCTGTGATAAATTGTTCGTTCATGTAATTGGTGCCAGCCAGCTTGAGGTAGGTGCTGTCTGCCCCTGCTGTAGCATAGTCCTGTATATAGGGGTAAAATATGGGGGCGTTGGCTTCCTCCTCGCTCATGCCGCAAGCGGTGTTAAGCAGATGTTGCTGACTATAGTAGCTTTGCTGCAATAAATTGGGGGGAGCAGCTACTGCTAAGGTCCCGTCTAAAGCCGCCGGGCCGCTCCCGGCTGTCGCGGTTATGGCTTGTTTTTGCTTACTTAAATAAGCAACATCGGCAAATTGATAGTTATAATACTTCTGTTCCGGTTCTAAAAACTCCGCGATATTGAAGGTCTCCCGGTCAACCGTATTTATCGTCGCAATATTTTCATTTTCTCGTAATAAAGATAAGGCCACCCAATTATTGTCCGCTACAGGAATATTAATATTTTCTACTGCCAAGTCCAATAAGGTGGTATAGTTGATGGTTTCACCGCTGAGGCTTAGATCCGTCAGGTTGGGACATTGATTCAGAGGGGTAAAGTCATCGATAATTTGGTCCTTTAAGGTCAGGGATTTTAAATCCGGCAGGTTATTGAACACAGACACATCCTTAAAGTCGTTGATTCCCGCTATCGTTAGGGCGGTTAACCCCTTAATGGAGCTGAGATCCGCTATTTTATTGTAGTCCCCTTCGCCGTTGAGGTTAAACTCCAGGGTAAGATTTTCCGCTGATACCTCCCCCAGGGAGGAAAGGCTATTGAGAATATAGTCGGCGGAGGGCGCGTCCAAGGCTACAATCATATTGCTTGTACCGTCAATGGCTTGCCCTAGCTTAGCTAAATCCTGGGGATTTTCCTCTAAAGTAAAATAATTAACTTCATTAGCTGTAAGAAAATACTTTCCCTGGGAGGACTCATTACCGCAGGCGGCGGCAAAAATGAGTAAACAGAGAGGGATAGTAATTGACAGCAGTTTTTTTATTTTCATCGTATCCTCCATTTTATGACAAATATCTTTAACTTAAATTATAACATAAGGTTTGGCCTGATTCAATCAGGCGTATAGTCCGGGTCTGACAACTAAATTAATTGTTTACAATGAAAAATTAAAAAAGTATCCTGATAATTAGCGCTATTTATGTTATAATATAAATGTAATTAAAGAAAATAAGTTTAAGTTAAAGTATGCTGAAAATTATTATAAGGTGTAAGTTTAAAGTTCGCTCTTACCATAAATTTCCACCTTTGGGACATTTTTAGTATTGTGGCGTACTTTAACAGGAGAAATATGGGAAAGGAGGTTAAAGTATGGAATTGTACTTTTGCGAAGTATGCGGCTCTGTTCTTTGGCGGGTTAAGGATGGTGAAAATCCGGTTTGTTGTGGAAAACCCATGCAATTATTGAAGCCCAATACTGTAGACGCTGCCGTGGAGAAACATGTGCCCCAGGTGAAAAAAGAAGACGGTAAAATAGTCATTGAAGTTGGCTCCGTGGAGCATCCCATGATAGACGAACACTATATCATGTGGATTGCCGCTGTGAAAGATGATTTGGTTGTGAAGAAAGACCTAAAGCCCGGTGATAAGCCCGCTTTTACTGTTTGCGATAACGGCTTTAAAGAGTTCTACGCTTATTGCAATATTCATGGCTTGTGGAAAGGAGAAGCTTAATGGAACGGGAGGTTATGTTCCAGCTGTCTTACGGTCTTTACGCTATTGGCGTGATGGATGAAGAGAGGCCCGCTGGTTGTATTGTTAACACAGTAATTCAAATTACCTCGGAAAACCCTTCTATAGCTGTTAGCCTCAATAAAGATAATTACACCACTTCTTTATTGGAAAAAAATAAACTTTTTGCTGTTTCAATCCTCAGCGAGGAAGTTGACAGTAAGGTTATCGGCAATTTAGGCTTCACCTGCGGTAAAGATACGGACAAGTTTGCCGATATTCCCCATGAGCTTATGGGGGGTGTGCCAATTGTTAAGGAGGGCGCTACCGGCTATTTATTATGTGAAGTAAAATCGGTTACGGAAAACGGCACCCATGACGTAATTATAGCCCAAGTTTTGGATGCCAAATTCGGCTCTCCCGGCGAACCTATGACCTATAAGTATTATCATGAGGTAAAAAAGGGCTCAGCGCCGAAAAACGCTCCTACTTACCGGGGGGCTGACGTTGAGTCAGAGCCGGAAAAGAAACCGGCAGGACCCCGCTATGTTTGCCAAGTATGCGGTTATATACATGAAGGGGAGCTGCCCGCTGATTTTAAATGCCCTGTTTGCGGTATGCCGGCTTCAGCCTTTAAGAAAATGTAAGCTGACTGCGGCCTTGAAGATGATTTTTGGCAGTAAACCGTGTTGAGATAAAATAATTTATCTCAACACGGTTTTATTTTTGGCAAAATTGTGTTTTGTCCGGGCAGATTGGTTCATAGAATAATAACAGCGTAGAAAAGGGGGAGGGTAATATGGCGGGGGACAACAATAAAGGCACTTATTGTCAGTGGCGTACCGGCGTATGGCGGGTTATGAACGCTTCCTGGTATGCGGCTTGGCTCAGTTACGGGCTGAGCGCCGAGGAAATTACAGTTTTAGCGGAATATTTTAGCTTGTTGTCCAATTGTTTGGCTAATATAGCTGTAGCTCAAGGGGAAAGTCTGATAGTTAATGGTGATTTTGAAATATAAGTCTTGCCAAATTGCGCTAAAGTTTATATAATAAAGATAGATATTTAGAATATTTGTACACCAAAAGTAGGGACAAGTTAAGGGAATAGTGTTAAAGGAATTTTGGTAAGTATTGATAATGAAATTTTTACGATTTTTTAAGGGCCGCTTAGCGGTTATCGGATTACTCATCGTAATTCAGTTTATTGTTTTTTTTGCTTTGGTTGTGCGGCTCTCTGAGTATACACCCTTGGTTTATATATCCTTTGTGGTGTTCAGCTTTATTGTTGCCGGCTATGTAATGACTAAAGATGATAATCCCTCCTATAAAACTTTATGGTTGGTTATCATTCTAGCTGTGCCGTTATTCGGCGGTTTATGCTATTTTCTGTTTGGCAATAAACGCCTGCCTAAAAGAGTGCGGGCCGCAGCTACGGTGTTTAATAGCAATAGTTTAAGCAACACTGTGCGGGACCCTGGCATTTTGGTGGATTTGGCTGAGGAGGATATGGACTTAGCCCGCATTGCCAAATATTTGGATACTACCGGCGGTTTCCCGGTGTGGAGCAATACAGAAGCTCGCTATTTTTCTTTGGGGGAGCATAAGTATTTTGCCATGCTGGAGGAGTTGGAAAAGGCCCGGAGTTACATACTCCTGGAGTATTTTATAATCCATGAGGGCCAAATGTGGGATTCCATTCATGAATTGCTCAAGGAAAAGCTGGCGGCAGGCGTGGATATTTACATAATCTACGATGACATGGGCTGTATCAGCACTTTACCGTCTAACTATGCGGATATACTTAGGGCAGAGGGCTTTAAGGTTGTGGTCTTTAACCCATTTAAGCCCCATTTAAGTCCTGTGATGAATTACCGTGACCACCGGAAAATTCTGGTGATAGACGGTCTTACAGCCTTTACAGGCGGCATTAATCTGGCGGATGAGTATATTAATAAGAAAAAGCGTTTTGGCCATTGGAAGGATTCCGCCGTGATGATTAAGGGGGATGCTGTTTGGAATTTAGTAGACGCCTTTTTTAAGCTGTGGAATTTTGCAATCCCCGCCCGGGATAAAAAGGTAGATATTTCCCGTTACCGGGGCACTATTGCCCGGAGAAACCCGGATGGTTATGTACAACCTTTTAGCGATAGCCCCTTAGATAATGAAAATGTTAGTGAAAATCTGTTTCTCAATATAATTAACAAAGCTATTGACTACGTGTACATTACAACCCCCTATTTGGTAATTGATTACGAAATGCAGACGGCCCTATGCTTGGCAGCTAAAAACGGGGTGGATGTGCGTATAATTACTCCGGGTATTCCCGATAAAAAGACGGTTTTTCAAGTAACTCGCAGCTTTTATTTACCATTGATAGAGGCAGGGGTGAAAATTTATGAATATACCCCCGGCTTTATTCACGGTAAGAATATGGTTTCCGATGATAAAGTAGCAATGGTGGGTACAGTTAACCTGGATTACCGGAGCTTTTATTTTCATTTTGAATGTGGCGTGGCCTTTTATAATGGCAGTATTGTCTCACGGGTGAAAAAGGATTTAGAGGATACTATGTCTATTTCCCAGGAAATTTCCCTGGCCAAGGCCAGGGATGTAGCTTTGCCCCAAAGACTAGTCCGAGCCATGTTGCGTTTGGTAGCCCCTCTGATGTAAAGTAGGGAAATCTTCCAATTGGTCTAGTTTATTCAGTTTATCCTGCAATTTAGGTAAATTTTATCCAGCGCGGCTAAATTTAACCGCGGCTGAGAAAGGAAAACTTTATGAGAAATAATGTGCGCTCTCAACTAAGTTATCAGCTAATACTTAATATAATACTTTTACTTCTGGGTATTGTGCTGTTAATATTTCCCGCTAGTGGCTTATCTTTTTTAACCTGGGTTATTGGCATTGCCCTTTGTGGCGTTGGCGTGGTTTGCGGCGTAATCTTTGCCCTTAACCACCGGGAACCTAAAATAATTCTTTTGCTGGTGGCGGTTGTTGCCTTAATCTTAGGTGTTTTAGTTATGGTTTTCCGCCTTCAGGTGGCTTTATTCATTCTTCCCTTCATAATCGGCCTTTGGGTAGTAGCCTCCGCTGTAATTTGTATTATGGCCGCTTTAAGCTACCGTAAGTCTGGCGCTGCCCTGTGGTGGCTGCCGTTAATAGCCGCTTTAGTGGCGGTTGTTGTCGCTTTCCTAATCTTTTCTAATTTATCGGGTACGGCTAGATTTTTAGCATATGTGATTGCCGTTTACTTGATAGTATTCAGCGGACTGCGTATTGGCGAGTATTTTACTTTGCGTAAATATATTTAAAGCAGCAATATTTTAAGGTAAATAGGGCGGGTCTGATTAAATCAGACCCGCCCTTGTTTATTTTTGCTATTTTTACATTCTGTCTTATTTGTTGTTTTATTTATCTCCACTGTCGCTATTGCTATTAGTGGACGCTGGAGCGTCAGACTCGGTAAAAATATGTGTTATCCCGGCCACATCCTCAACAGGCAGGGTAAAACATATGCCCCGCCCCGGCGTGGCTAAACCGCTACCCTTAATCAACGCTTCCATTATGGTTTTCTTTTCACTGTGCTTTACTAAAATGAGCAGCACTTCCTTTTCCGGTTCAATGCTGATGCCCAGAAATTTTTCCGTCTCATGAATACCTGAACCACGAGCCGGCAGTATGGTGCCTCCCCAGGCGCCCCCTTGTCTGGCGGCGTCCATGGCTTTTCCGGCATAGCCTTTAGCCAAAATAGTCACAATGAGGTCAAAGTTGCGCTTATCTTTTTTCATCGTCCCGCTCCTTTCCAATGAGGCCCAAAACATATTCTAAGGTTAGCTTGCCGCCAATGCTGGCTACAGGTATGGTAAAGGCAATGCCGTGTCCCGCTTCTTTGAACCGGCACTTTTCGTTTAGTAGCTGCCAGATTTCCGGTAAGGTATCTTCATCGGCCAGGCTGAAAATAATTTCCTTTTCATTTTCGCCCACGCCTAAATATTCTAAAATTTCGCTCTTGGCAGTGCCCCTGCCCAAGGCTGCAAAATGATAAGCTACGCCGTGTTTGCGGTAGAGAGCGGAAATATGCTTGCCTTTGCCCCGGTCTACAATGGTAATTAAAAGTTTGAGATGTTTATTTTCTGCTGTCATTGCTTATTCTCCTCTCCCCGTTTGTTATCAGCCGAGCCGTCGGACTTTGAGCTTTCAGATTCCCAGGTTGCGCTCTCGTCCAGACTCGGGCAATCATAGTCATGGGGATAGTCTGCCGTTTCATTCGCCACTGGTTTGGCTGTTTCCTGCCCTGTTGGGGAATTTGACTCCAATTCTCTATTTAAAGCGTCGGTGGGGCTGGCAGTGCTTTTGTCCTCTGGGGTTGCGTTGCCAGAGTTATCTGCCGCTGCATCTGTTGCGTCTGCATCTGTTGCATCTGCACCTGTTGTCGCTATATCTGTCGGCGACTCACTGCCATTGCTGTCGTCCTCATCTTCACTGTCTTCATCATCAAGCTCCAAGTCAAAATCCAATTCGATTTCTCCTTCTGACTCAGTAATAATTTGCGGCGGAATGGTATTTTCCACAAAGGTGGCGCTGGCCTTAGCCTTAAAGTAGATGCCCATAATCTGTATGGTAATGAGTGGCGTCATTGCCACCATAGCTACTAAACCAAAAGCATCGGTAAAAATATTGCCGCCTACGCCCATACAAACGCCCATGGCCAGGGGTAAAAGAAAGGTGGCTGTCATGGGGCCGGAGGCCACGCCGCCGGAGTCAAAGGCAATGCCGGTAAAAATTTTGGGCGTAAAAAAGGTGAGGAACAAAGCTATGGCGTAACCCGGTATTATGAAATACCAAAGGCTGAGGCCGGTTAAAATTCTCAGCATAGCCAGGCTGAGGGAAATTCCCACACTGATAGCGAAAGCCGCCATCATGTAGGTTTTGGAAATAGAACCGCCGGTAATTTCTTCAACTTCTTTATTGAGTACGTGTACAGCCGGTTCCGCCGCTATAATAGAACAGCCCATGACGAAGCCCAGGGGAATGAGAATCCAGGCGTAGCTTAATGAGGCTATAGTTTCCCCCAAATAAGTGCCAATGGGCATAAAGCCGATATTAACTGAGGTGAGGAATAAACCTAAACCTAAATAAGTATATACTAGACCGGCAGCTATTTTAAGCAGTTCTTCTTTGGGTAATTTAAGAAAAAATATTTGAAATATGAGGAAGAACAAGAGTATTGGCGCCAGGGCTATCGCCACCTCTTTAAAATACAAGGGCGCGGCCTGGGTAAAAACTGTTAAAACTCCAGTTAAACTGCTGGGAACCTCTAAAACTGCGCTGCTATAGCTGCCCTCTACATTAACTAGACAGCCCATAATCATTACGGCGAGTATGGGGCCAATAGAACAAAATGCTATGAGGCCAAAGCTATTGTCATGAGCGTCTTTACTGCTTAACACTGAAGATAGGCCGATGCCCAGAGCCATAATAAAGGGTACTGTTATGGGGCCGGTAGTAACGCCGCCGGAGTCGAAGGCAATGGCGATGAAATCCTGGGGCACAAAAAAGCCAAGAATGAATACAATACTGTAGAGTATTAGGAACATGATTGAGAGGGGAATATTAAAGGCGATGCGCACCAGGGAAAGGGCCAGGAAAATGCCTACCCCTAAGGCTACGGTTAAAATAATAACGCTGTTTTCTACTCCCACCACCTGTTCTGCTAATACCTGTAGGTCAGGCTCGGCTATGGTGATTATAACCCCGAGAATAAAGCAGACAGCCAGAATAAGAATGGGTCGCTTTGATTTTGTTAACCGGGCGCCCATAGCTTCCCCCATGGGCATCATGGAAAGGTCGGCCCCTAAAGTAAAAAGCCCCATACCAAAGACAAGGAGAACCGCGGCCAAGGCAAAGAGCCACAGGTTACCGGTTGGTATAGGCGCCACTGTGAAATTAAGTATAAATACTATGATGGTAATGGGGAGAACAGATAGTAAGGATTCAGTGAGCTTTCGCCGCAATTTTTCCGTCAATAAATATACCCCCTAGTCATTTTGGCCTGTATTAGGCTTCTAATAATTAAATATATTTTACCATAAAAAACCTAAGTTGTCAAAATTGTCAGACAGAACTGGCCTGCTTGTGGAACGTCGGTTATTTCAATTAAAAAAATGTAAAGAACCACTATTGACCCATATAAAAAATTTATTTTTAATTATTTTGGTAAAAATTAGAAAAATAATTCTTTAAAATTGCGAAATTTTGTGTTACAATTCCTACAAGAAGATAGGTATTATATTGTAGCTGCAACTTTTTGTTGGTAAGTTAAATCTCTATAAACCTAGCTATCCAATTTTAGGAGGAAAAAGGAATGTTAATGCAAAAAATCCGTAACAACTCCCTGGGGGCTTTTAAGAACAAAAAGGGTTTTACCCTGGTGGAAGTAATCGTAGTCCTGGTTATTTTGGCTATTTTAGCCGCTATTTTGGTGCCCCGGTTAACCGGTTGGATTGATGAATCCAAGAATAAGACCGCCACTGGTGAAGCTCATCTGGTATTAAGCGCTTTGCAGGCTTACGCCTCAGAGGAATATTCAAAAGGTGCTATTCCTGATGCTGGTATTACAACTGCAGCTACTGCAATAACAGGCGCTCAGCCTTATCTCGATGGTGACATTAACTTGACAGGTAATCTTACAGCTGTGACTATTGACAAAGAAGGTAAAGTCGTTAGCTTTACATATAAGGCTTCTAATGGAAATTCAGTAAATTATGGTCTTGATGCGAAAGGTAAGGGTGTTTTTACAGCCACTCCTGAAAACCCCGGTGTATAATTGCTGAAGTGAATAAAGACCCCGCTTAAATCGGCGGGGTCTTTTCAATTTCCGGCCTTAGGTTTATGTCATTTAACGGGACCGGGGAAGCCCTGTGAGGGTAATCAGAATTCCGTAATTTTAGCGGAGTTTTTCGGGTAAGCCGCAATATTTACCCGAAAAAATTTGACATCTTGGGGCTAATGTCATGTCATGGCTTTTAACTGGCGGTTTGTTTGGAAAAAACATTTAAAAAACACTTTAATTCTGGGCCGTGGCGTGATATAATAAAATATATGTTTATATGCTCTATAACTATGTCCATTTTAGGAGAAATACCAGTGGATAAAGGAGCAATTTTTAGCTATTTGGCGTTTAACTCAGGGGGTTCCTGGCACCACTACGCCTAGGCTACAGAGAAGGTAGGATAAGGTGCTTAAAGGAATACAACATAAAAAAGTTGGGGGTTTTACCCTGGTAGAAGTAATAGTAGTGTTAGTAATTTTGGCGATTCTCGCCGCTATTTTGGTACCTACTTTGCTAGGCTGGGTGGATTCATCCCGGGGAAAAGCCGCTGTAGCTGAGGGACACCTAATATTGTCGGCAGCCCAAGGGGCTGTGGATCAGGCCTATGCCGTGGGTAACAGTGATAAGGACAAAAAAGGCGACGTCAGCTTGGTTATGAAACCGTCTGACCCCAAAAAATCTCCTAATGCGGCGACATTCCTAGCTTTGTTAAGCGGCGATATTTCCTCCCAGCAACTGGCCACTGTTAGTAGCAACAATAAGTTGGATACCAGCGCCGCCGGTAAAAATGGCATTTGGGCGCGAAATTGTGTAATACAGCCCTTTATCTTCCAGGCTTCCAACGGTTATTGGGTGGTATATGACGGCGAATTAAGCGCCAGTGAGGATAAACCTGCAATACCCAGTAAATTAAAATAGGGGTAAATAATTATGTCCTATGGCCTGGCTATTTTTTTGCTTTATACTTTTGTTTTTCTCTTCGGCGCTGTAATTGCCAGCTTTCTCAATGTGGTTATTTACCGTTTGCCCCGGAGTATATCCGTGGCGGCGGGGCGTTCCTTTTGCCCCCAATGCGGCCATGTTTTGCGGCCCTACGATATGCTGCCGGTGTTAAGCTGGTTTATCTTAAAGGGCAAATGCCGCTTTTGCGGCCAGCCGATAGCTAAGCGTTATCCCTTAGTGGAATTTTTAGGCGGCATTATAGCCGTAGCTGCCTTTGGGGTTTGGGGTTTCACCCTCTATGCTGTGGCAGTGGCTGGTATTGGGTTGGTATGCTTGGCTTTGGCCTTTATAGACTGGGATACTATGACAGTGCCCTATAGCCTTTTAGCAGCTCTGATGGTAATTGGCATCTTTGCCGCCCTGGTTAACGAAGAATTTCAGTGGCTTGCCGCCCTGATTGGCTTGTTCAGCGTCAGTGTGCCGTTGTTTTTAATTACTTTATTTGTGCCTGGAGCCTTTGGCGGCGGCGATATTTTGTTTATGGCTGTTATGGGCTTTATCTTAGGCTGGCGCCTCACCCTGGTGGGTGCTTTTCTCGGCATTGTATTGGGCGGCGCTTACGGAGTCTACCTCCTTTGCCGTTCTGCGGACAACCGAAAAAAGCATTTTCCCTTTTTGCCTTTTTTGGCCACGGGCGCGTATATTGTCCTGCTTTGGGGCGATAACCTGCTAAATTGGTATTTAAGCTTATTCTAATAGCGTTTCAGAAAGGAACTTTTTCCCTTGGCGACATTTAATTACACCGCAAAAGCCTTGGATGGCACCATAAAGAAAAGCACCATGGATGCTTTGGATCAGGACAGGCTAGAACAAAAGCTCCGGTCAGAGGGGCTGTTTTTGCTTACCTGTAAAGAGGTGAAACAAAAGACTGGGGCTAACCGGATTAAGGCCATGGAAATTTCGGATTTTTGCCGCCAGATAGGTACCATGTTAAGTTCCGGCGTGTCACTGTTGCGGGCGGTGGATATAATCTCCAAGCGGGATATTAGACCTAATTTAAAGAATGTTTACCAAAACCTGGGCGCTTCGCTACAGCAGGGGTTGCCGCTCCACCGGGCTATGGAAAAGGAGGAGGGCGCTTTCCCTGAGCTATTGATTAACATGATAGCGGCGGGGGAGGCCAGCGGTAAATTAGACCAAACTGCCATGAAAATGGCGGAGCACTATGAAAAGGAGTACCGCCTACACACCAAATTGCGGAATGTGGCTGCTTATCCTTTTATCTTGTTATTTGTTACCATAATAGTAATGGTAATTATTTTTACGGTAGTTTTACCCAACTTTTTTACCATGTTTGAAGGTTTAGAGCTGCCGTTAACCACCAGAATGCTGATGGCATTGTCCGGCGCTCTGACAGGATACTGGTATCTATTCCTACTTGGGGCAGCGTTATTAGTGGGGCTGGTGGTATTTTTGTTATCCGTACCCAAAATTCGCCTTTGGTTCGACCACTTGAAGGTGCGCCTGCCCTGGTTCGGCAAGCTGATGCGCATTATTTATACGGCGCGTTTTGCCCGAACCTTGAGTTCCCTTTACGCCAGCGGGCTGACAATGATTGACGCTCTCTCGGTAAGTAGGGGCACCATAGGTAATAGGTTTATTGACGCTCAGTTTGACAGCGTTATCGAGGAGGTAAGGCAAGGACAAGCCCTATCCTCGGTTATAGCGAAGGTGAATGGTTTTGACCCCAAGCTGGCTTCCACAATTATGATTGGCGAGGAAACTGGCCGTCTTGATGATATGTTGGAATCAGTAGCTGACTCCTTTGATTATGAATCGGACATGGCCACCCAGCGTCTTACCACTATTATGGAACCTATACTTATTATTCTTTTAGCTATTATAGTTGGCTTTGTCATGATTTCCGTTATTTTACCGATTTACGATATGTATGACGCCATAGGCTCCGGCTATTGAGGAAAACTGGCGGCGGTTTAACCGCCTGCTAACCGCCATTAAAACAAAGTGAGGAATTGCAATGACAACATCCATGTATTTTTCGGCAGAACGAATCCAGGTTTTGCAGGGAAAATTTCATAAAGGCAAGCTACGGGTGGACAAGGCTTTTAACGAGCCTTTGCCTGAAGGTACGATGATAAATGGCGTTATTACCAACGAAGTGGCCGTTACCAGAGCCTTGGTTAATATTAGCAATGTGCTTAACCTGAAAAAGCAATTTATTGATTTAGTCGTGGACTCTTCCTCAATACTGACAAAGCGGCTCTGCGTGCCGGTTTTACCGGAAAAGAAATTATTAGCTTTAGTTGCCAGCGAGTTTACTGAGGTAAGCGAAAACTATGAAGAATTAATTTACGATTACGGTGTTATTGCCCGGAAAAATCCCCAAGGTGAAGGCGGCGTGATTCTTTGCTCCGCGATGGAAAACACCTTTGCCTTTGGTTATATTGATATTTTTAATAAACTGAAATTGCGCCTCAATTCTATTGATATTGCGGTCAGCGCCAGTATTGGCTTGGCGGGGTTTATTCCTGACTTTCAGGAAAAGACCTTTATAATCTCAGTGCTGGAAAGCAATACTCTGGTATCTTACCTTTTTGTCCAGGGGCAATATTACTATACTGGGCGCAATCGCCTCCTCGCCAATCGGGGCAGCCAGGAGTCTATTGGGGAAATAGCCAAAGCCATTTCCGCCCTAATACAGTTTAATCAATCTCAGAAAACGGAGTCGGATATCACTGAGGTTTATTTCTGCGGCCTGCGGGCGGATGAATATGATTTAATAGCGGCATTGTCTGAAACCTATGCTATAGAAATCAGCCCCATGCCTGATTTTCCTCAAATTGAGGCGGCTACCGATTTAAACTATAGGTTGGCTCACAACTTTTATGTTACCGGCAATCTTTTAATTAAGGATGGTTCGTACCATGGCTAAAATGTTAAAGAAGAAAAACATAAACTTTTACGCCGCGTTTTACCGTAAACCGGCGGCGGACCGCGCCACTGTGAAAAAACGCCTGATCTACGGTATTCCCGGTGGCATAGCCGCAGTGATGTTGGTAACAGGCGGGGTTATTTACGGACAAATAATTTACCATAATATCAAGATAAACGAAATTGTGGAGTATTTGGAGCAGCCGGAAATAGCTGAATCTTATAAAGAAGCCGCAACTGTAGCAGCGGATAAGGCTGCTTTTGAAAGTGAAGTAAAGTATTTTACTGCTATAAATGACCAATTAGGAACTTATCCAGTATTTAGTAGCGATGATATTACGCGTATTTATGGCGCCGCTGCCGGGGGAGTTTCCCTCAAGGCCTTTAGTTACGATTCCCAAACCGGGGTGGTAACTTTAAGCGCCGAAGCCCCCAAGTTAGATTATGCCGCCCAAACTGCGGCTTCCCTCCGGAACCTGGGTTTATTTTCGGAAGTGCAGTATTCCGGCTATGAAACCGGCACGCAAGGAGTCTATTCTTTTGAAATTTTTTGCGTGATGAAAGGCGGTGAAGTGGAATGAAACGCCAATTCTCAAGCCGGGAAAAAGGACTTATTTATGCTTTAGTCTGTTTAATAGCCTTTACCCTTTTGCTGGTTTGCTTTATTTTACCGGGTTTGGCTAAATTGCAGGACGTTAAGGCTGATCGCAATACGGCTGAAGAGCGTAAAACTAAAACCGAAACTGTCATAAAAAATCAGGCTGCCAATGAAGCGGCCTTAGATGAATTGGAGGCTCAGGCCATTGAGAAAACCTCCGCTTATTATGCTCCCATGAATCCTGAGGATGCAGATACTTTGGTTTCCGGTATGTTAAGCCGCTATGGCTTTACCCCCACTTCCCTGAGTATTGAACCACTAGCTGAGGCCACTGTGGCCCCTTATCAACCCCAGGATCAGGCCGGCGATGCCGGGGAGTCGGATACTGCTTCAGATACTGAAACAACGGAAGTCGATACGCAGTCCCAAGCTGAGCCGGAACCGGCGGACGCTGGGGCCGAAGACCAATCTGGACAAGAATCTGAGAACAAGGAGCAAGCCGATGCTGAGGTGTTAAATAGCTACCAAATTACCATTAGCGCTGAAGGAGCTGGCAACCAGGTGGCGGGGTTAGTGGCGGAAATTTGTCTTAACCCCAGCTTGCATTTAGTCTCATTTGATAACCAAACTATTATAACTGAAGAAAACGTCTATGACGCTGAGGGTAAGCTGACTTCCACCAATAGCGTAACCACCTATCAAATAACCGTGACTGTGGAACTGTTCACCTATGATTCCTATGTCCGTAAATCAGAGGGCGGGTTAGGCGGCTCCCAGAATAACTCTGGCGACCTCAATAACGGTTTAACTGATAATGGCGCTAATAGCGCCCTGCCAGATGATAACAGCGTGAATAATGACGGTACTAATGGTAGCAATACCGATAGTGGCGCTACTACTAACAATGGCGCGGATAACAGTGGCAACAGCGCTCCTGGCGCTAATAATAGCGGCGGGGCTGGTACAACTACCCCCAATAATAATGGCGGTAATGTAAATAACGGCGGCGTGGGGAGTCAGGTCTAACACCCTCTTCCCTTGTGGTAGGAAAGGCCGTGTAACGCTAGATTTTATATCCAACGCCTGATATTAGTAAATTAGAAATGTGATTAAACCTAAGTTTAGGTATTTAATTATCCTGTGATGTTTTTAGCTTAAATTTTAGAACTATATATAACCCCCCAAATAGCGTGTGCTTTTGGGGGTTAGGCGGTGTTCCTATGCTCAATGTAAAGTCTCCCGGTAGAATGAAACAAGTTTTAAATAAGAGCGGTTCATCCCTTGTTTGGGTGGCTGTAACAATGGTGGTGCTTCTGATTTTAATCGGGGGCATTTTAACTATGGCTACAATTTATCATCATAGCAGCGTCAAGGATAACTCCTTAAACCAAGCCTATTTTTCCGCCCGTTCGGCGGTGGACGCGGTTACCACTGAGCTGCAAACTCAGCCAAATGGTAAATTGGGGCAAGCTGTCGCTGATTTAACCCCAGGTACCAGTGGGATTTTGGATTTAGGGGCCGTGGATTTTGGCAATAATCAGGATATGGGCAGTTGTCAACTGCGTATATTTAAAACTGAGGACAAAATAGCCTATGTAGAGGCTACCGCCACTGTGGGCGACGCTAGCGATACCGTAGTGGGCATACTGGGGAAACAAACTATTAATGATACCAGTAGCCATTATATTCCCGATTACTCATATTTTGGCGGCGGCACCAATAACTTGGATCTTCTCTATGCCAGCGGTCTTTATTTTGACGCTAGCGCGGAACAGATGATTTTGAGCTATCAGAAAAGCGGCGACAGCACTTCCAGAGTTGAGGGTAACATATATAGTAAGAGACCGCTGCATATTACCGGTACAAATCAAAACAGGGCCACAGCCTTTTATATTGGCGGCAGTATTTATAGCGATAAATATGTGGCAATAAGCGATTATACCACAGTAGTGGGAGATGTGGTGGTTAGCGATAAGGACAATGTGGGCAAAAACCTCAGCCTGGAGGTTAAAAATAATAAGCCCATAACTATACAGGGTACGGTAAAGGCCGGTAATACTACTATCTCTGGTAACGGAGCCGCTACTATCGGCAGCGTGGCGGTAAATTCCTTAACCGTGGAAAAGGGCTGTGAGCTCACAGTTAATGGTAGTGGCGCCCAACTTACCGCTACTAAAGTGGTTTTAGATGATGGCGTTGCCGTCACAGCCAATGTTACCTGCGATACCCTGGAAATTGGGTCTGGCGCTACTGTTAAGGGCAATGTTATTTGCAATAATGTAGTCATTAAGTCCCTGGGCCAAAACGCCGTGCCGATACAAGGTGATTTAAAAGTATACCAACTTACCATTGGCAATAGCGTCTACCATAACGCCGAAGAATTTAACCAAGGAATGGCAGATATTAATGAGCAAATAAAATATGTTAGCGGAACAGTTACCTTTAACAGAACTGCCGGTTCCTATAGTGTAGCGGCGCCTGACGACCCTGTTCCCCCCCATAAGATGTCCGGTTTTGGCAATCCCTCTGATTTAGAGGCTGGTATGCTCAATAAGCCTGAAGTTAGCCAGACCCTTTCTGTGGGGGTTGAGGGCGGTAATGATAGCTATTATCTGCTGGAATCCGGCCAGGAATTTGATAAAGTTACCCTCGACGTACACGGTACGGGAAATATCTATATTTATGTAGCTCCGGAAGCCTATTTGGGTATTAGAAATATTAAATATGATAGAGACTGGACCTATAATGAGGCTGATCCCGAAGTTCCCAATCTCTATATAGTTGCCATGCAGGGGAAAGATCAAGATGGCGGCGAAGTAGAAATTACTAGGGACATAGAGTTCTATGGCTATCTTTACGGTGAACAGGGCGGGACTGAGGACGAGTCCGGCGAGATTGAGCTCGCGCAAGGCGTGAAGATTTACGGCGGTCTATTTGCCGGCAAACTAGATGATGCTGATAGCCTGAATGTGCATACTATACCCTTTAAAGGTGTAGGTGAAGAGGGCGGCGGCACTTACCGGGAACAGTGGTATATACGCCAGTATCTTGATAAATTGCCCAAGGGCCTGGAGGGATGAAAATGAAAGCTATAAAAAGCCCGCGCGGATTTACTTTAGTGGAAATTATCGTGTCTTTAGCTATCTTGGTAATAGTTTGCGCTATGTTTGTTATGGTGGTTAACGGTACCTTTGGCCTTGTTAAACGAGGGGCGGATTTAAAAGAACAAGGAGCCGAAGCCACTAACATAATGGAAAATATTAATAACAACAACTTTACTGACGGCAGTTCCCTGTTAAAAGAAGAATCGGGAGCTTTGAGTTTTTACGGTGACAACGCCGCTGTATCTGGAAGCTATAAAACCGTGACAGTTGGCGATGTAACCTTCAAGGTTTTTATACCGAATTAAGGCGGATTTGCCAGAGTAATGCGGTGCATTAAAATAGGAAGGTAGGGGAGTATGGGAAAAAAGATACTGAACAAAAAGGGTTTCACTTTAGTGGAATTAATCGTTTCCTTGGGACTTTTGTCAGTTGTTATTGCCCTTACCTGCGCAATATTGCTCTCAGTTTTTAACCATTACAGTAAGGACGCAACTATGACTGAGGCCCAAGAAATTGGCGATACCGCCAGCCAGTGGCTCACGGACCAACTGCGTTATGCCACGGAGTTAGAAATTAGCGATAAGGCGGCGGTGAATACTTATAACACGGCGGTGCAGGTTAAGGAAGGTAATTTATGTTACTGGCGCACTGACGATACCTCTAATGTTGAGAATCTTTACGGTGAGCAGTTTTATTATGGTATGTCTATAAATACCGAAGCATACATTAAGGACGGACGCTGGCTGACCATAATTACTTATGTGGACGATAGGGAGGGCCAAAATCTCTATAAAAAGGAACGCACCTTTGAAATAATTAATATGTCCTTAGCCCAGAAAGAGTCGGAGTTACGGCCTGATGGTACAGCGCCGGAAAACACTATAAAGGTAATGGTCAGCGGTAATTTGCAACCTGACGCTACCTGGACTAATCCTATTTTTTGCTTTAGTAGCGATTTAACAGTCAGTCGGGATGATTTTTATCCACCGCCCACAGCAATGTATAACCAATGCTTAGATGCTGCAGAAATATTAAGAAACAATCCTGAACTGAATAAAGAGTATAATGATAATGGCAGCCAGTATTTGTACAATGAGGGCATTAGAAACTATGTGCGCCTCAATTATTATGACGGCAGGTGGCCGGAGGTAACTTATTATCTGGATTTGGAGGCAATTTCCCAACCCACTGGTGACCAGTATAGAAAACCATTGAATGGGAGGAATATCGTTATTCAGCCCCATATAACTACAAAAGAAAGAAATGGTATTTATGATTTTGTGGTTATTTTTGGGCGGGATTATGGCAATGGCGACCCTAATGCCAATTCGTGGAATAATTATGTCTTAGTATTTGTTCCTTACAACTATTCCCAAACTTATGTGGATATGTCAGCGGGACAATGGTATACTTTTTTACCGACTACAGACCACCCTGAATGGTATAATTATGATAAGCTTGACGGCCTTACAGGCAACAACAGTAATCCGCAGACTTTTTTTGACAATGTGAAAAAAAACTGGCACCCAATAGACGGTAAAGGTTGCGTTTGCCAGTATTGTCATCCTGGCGGCACTGAAAATTAAATTTGAGATATTTTCTAAAAATTAACGTATAAAGTAAATATTCCCCACCCCAGCTTGGAGAATATCTGTGTATAAGAGGGATTACATTGTGAAGAATATTCGTATAGGTGAAGTATTAAAGGAATACGGCTATATAACTGATGAGCAGCTCAACCATGCTTTAGCTATCCAGGCCGCGGAGGGGCGGCATAAACGCTTAGGGGCCATTTTTTTGGAAAACGGCTATCTCACTGAGGCCCAACTGCTGGAAGCCTTAGGAAGGCGGTTGGATTTACCCTTATTGGATTTAAATTCCCGCTCTCTGGATTTAGAGGCTGTAAGGCTCATACCCCGGCAGTTAGCGGCAAAATATACCGCTATCGCGGTTAATGTAGACCATGGACGTTTAGTGGTTGCCATAAATGACCCGCTGGATTTTTACTCGGTGGAAGACATTCGTCAGGTGGCCAATATGCCAGTATCTTTGGTTTTAGCCTCTGAGGAACAAATTGTCAAAGCCATAGATTTTTACTATTCGGAGATTAATGCCCGTCAATCAGCCTTAGATGTTAATGAAGTGGCGGACGATGTTGAAGAAGAGATTGCCCAGGATGAGGGCGAGAGCGATAACCCTGTTATAAAAATGGTAAACAGCCTGCTCTTAAAGGCTTACAGCATTGGCGCCAGCGATATACATATAGAACCCTTTGAGGATAACACCACAGTGCGCATGCGGATAGACGGCATGATGGTGAATTATGTTGACTTGGCTACCGCCATCCATAATTCAGTAATTGCCCGCATTAAAATTTTAGCGGACTTGGACATAGCGGAAAAACGGGCGCCTCAGGATGGACATTTCCGCCTCACCTTGGAAAAAAATGAGATGAATGTGCGCGTTTCCGTCATACCTACAGTCTATGGGGAAAAGGCGGTTTTGCGTTTTTTATCTAGTAATACTTTAATAGATCATGCCGGTACTTTTGGCATTTCTGAGGCGGAAAACTATAAAAAGCTCTGCGCCATGTTGGAGGTGCCCCACGGTATTATTTATTTTACCGGGCCAACGGGTTCCGGTAAAACAACCACCTTATATATGATATTAGAGCATTTAAGCCAGCGTCCGGTCAATATCTCCACCATTGAGGATCCGGTGGAACGCAATTTAGCCCGCATCAATCAAATGCAAGTGAATCCCTTGGCGGGTCTTACCTTTGAGTCCGGCCTGAGGGCGCTTTTACGCCAGGATCCGGATATCATTATGGTGGGGGAAACTAGGGACTCTCAAACCGCTGCCATTTCTGTGCGGGGTTCTATCACCGGGCATCTTGTCTTATCTACCCTCCACACAAACGATGCGGTTTCCTCTATTGTTCGTTTGGAGGACATGGGCATTCCCGTTTATTTGCTGGCTAATTCCCTGGTCGGTATCGTAGCTCAGCGCCTGGTACGTAAGGTGTGCGATAACTGCGCTGAGGAATACGAGGCCAGCGCCGCGGAGCTCAGCGTACTAGGCTGCCAAGCCGCCCGCTTGCGCCGTGGTTTAGGCTGTCACCAGTGCAACCACACCGGCTATAAGGGCAGGGTCGCGATACATGAGGTAATGACAGTTGATAATAATATGCGACGTATGATTGCGGATAAGAGGCCAATCAACGAAATAAAAAAATATATATACGAAGTTCAAAAAATGAAAACCTTGCGGGACTCAGTGGCCGCTATGGTTTTAAACGGTGAAACGACAGTGGCGGAGATGCTGAAAATAACTTGCTTTACCGATTGATTAAAGAGGTGTGATATGCCTGATATAGCTGAATTAATAGATTTTGCTGTCCAAAACGACTGTTCCGATATTCACTTAGACGGCAGCCTGCCGGTGATTTTTCGCCGCCAAGGAAAACTGACGCAAAGCCAGTTTACCCTGACGGAAGCTGAGATAGAGAAATTGATTTTATCTTTGCTGACAGAGCGGCAGAAGGAGAGGTTGGCCCAGGGGGCGGACTTGGATTTTTCCTTTGAGGTTTTAAATAACCGCCAGCGGGTGAATATATACCGTCAAAAGGGACGCCTTTGCGCTGCCATACGTGTTTTAAGTCAGGAGGCTCCCTCCTTAGAAAAATTGGGATTACCGCCAATTCTGGAAAAAATGGCCGATGAACCCCGGGGTTTGCTCTTGGTTACCGGCCCTACCGGTTCCGGGAAATCAACCACCCTGGCAGCGATGATTAACCGCATTAACCAGGGGCGTTCCGCCCATATTATTACTATTGAGGACCCTATAGAGTACGTTTACCAGCATGGCAGTTGCCTGATACACCAACGGGAGGTGGGCAGCGATGTTGACTCCTTTGCTTCAGCTCTCCGTTCCGCCATGCGGGAGGACCCCGATGTAATCTTAGTAGGGGAAATGCGGGATTACGAAAC
Source organism: Peptococcaceae bacterium (assembly GCA_019415505.1). Classification (GTDB taxonomy): domain Bacteria; phylum Bacillota; class Dehalobacteriia; order UBA7702; family UBA7702; genus Cryptoclostridium. The sequence continues at coordinate 21,075 of DXZC01000015.1, forward strand.
TATCTCCGCAGCGGTAACAGCGGCGGAAACCGGTCATCTGGTGCTGTCAACCCTCCATACCACCGGCGCGGCCCAGACTATTGACCGTATAATAGATGTATTCCCACCCCATAGCCAGGGTCAAATACGTTCGCAGTTATCCGGGGTATTGAAGGGCATTGTTACTCAAACCCTGGTGCCACGGGCTAACGGTAGCGGCCGGGTGGCGGCTACGGAAATCCTGGTAGGCACAGACGCTGTGCTGAGTTTAATCCGCGAGGGTAAAAGCCACCAAATAGCATCAATGATGCAGGCTGGCGGCGACTATGGCATGATGACTTTAAGCCGCTCCCTAGCTAAATTGGTGAAAGAGCAGATAATCACCAAAGAAACAGCAGTGGCTGCCGTGGGCAATGACCCCAGAGAATTGAATCAATATTTGCTTTAAGAGTTACGATATAGCTAAAGAGTTTATTTATAGCTAAATGTATTTCAGTCAAAAAAATTTTAGATTTAGAAGGTCTAAATTGGTCTTACCGGGCCTAAAAACTGTATTAAAAATCTGTGTAAATCAAAAAGCGTCGGGAATCACATGATGTGTTCCCTCCTTACTAATGTCCAGTAAAGAGGGTGCATAGCACATAACGCCCGGCGCTTTTTTTGTTGCCGCTTATTTTAGGAGATTCAACAATTCTAGTATGGGGGTGAGCAGGTCGCCCTCTGTTTTGTAGTAACTATAGAGCTGTCCGTGGTAGGAAACGGTAATATAGCTGATTCCCTCCTGTTCCTCCACTATGATTGTACTGTCGCTCAGAGTGGAAAGAACGGCTATATCGCCGCCGTTTTGGGGCAGTTCAGCGCCGTCTATTTCCTCCCATGGACGCGCCAACAAAATAGTTTTAAGTTGGGCCTGACTATCATTTACCGTGCAATCTATATCCGGAGTATAGCCGTCGTTACCTGCCAATGTACTATCGTCTAAAATCTCTGTTATAATATCTGTTATATTATTTTGGTTTAAGCTAATTTCAGATGATTTTTCTAAATCCTGCTCTATTTTCGCCAGGGCTTTCAGGGTTTTCTTATAGGTGCCGTGGGGTGCATCATAAAACACCTCTTGGCTCCCTTCAGCGTCCCGGTAGGAAACAGTATCGTCAGCTCTGATAATTATTTTTGTAGCCACTGGTAGACTGTAATCAATGACTATAGTTTCCAGCTCAACATCTGCTATGCCCTCATCATTGCTCACCCATTGTTCGTAAGCTATGGTTTGCCATAAATTGTTTATGCTTTCAGCGGAGGTAATTTCATAGGCTTTCTCGCCCTTATTATCCGGCCAAAAGACATTGATTGCCTGGGGTACGGTTAATTGAGGGGCTTGGACCGTATCTTCCGGGGTCTGGTCGCTATCTTGGTTGGAGCCGCAGGCAGTCCAGGCCAAGGTAAGACCTAAAAGAATAATTATGAGAACTAGCTTTTTGGGCATTACTTTTAGCTCCTTCCTGAAATAAATCACATTTTAGCGCTGGGGATTTCGGTGTTTTTACGCTGTTTCCGTTGCTTCAGCTGACGGCGCAGACTAGCCTCAGCCCGGTAAAAGAGAATACCCAAGGTTAAGGTTAAAGCCAGGTTGACAATTACCTCCACCCCGTAGGTGAGAGTTTTTTCCCAGCCTATATGGAACCAAAACATTTGAACTAAAAATATGTGATATGATGCTTGCCCAATTAAGCTGAAAAAATCTCCGCCTTTGCCCGGTATTTTTTTATGGAGGCAGGTGGCGATGACCACAGCCAAGACGGGAAAAACGTAGAGTATGGTTGGCATGGCAGTGCGGCGCCAGGCTAGGAATATGGCCGGGACATGACCTTGGTAGTTGGCCACATAAATATAGATGCAACCTACTACAAAGCTGAGCAATAAGAGTATTTTTTTACCTTTACTGTTAAGAATATCCTCTTTGTGCAGGAAAATATAAATACCGCCGCCGAGGAAAATTAAAAAGCGCAGGAATATTCGCTTATAATAAATATCCGGTAAATCGAGATAGTAAACGGCAAACTGATAGATTAACTGAATGAGTCCTAAAATTAAAACGCCCTTAAAACCGTATTTGCGCACTAAACAGTAGCAGAGGGGAAAAATAAAGAGCATTTGGATAATTATGGGTATATAATAGCTGCCGGGTCCATAGCCGCCAAAGAAGAAGGTGCGAATTATGCTAGTCAGGTTGAACGCCATGTTGTCGATTGTCAACTTGTAAATTAACTCTAAGAGAAATATTAGAATAAAGGGCATGACAAAACGGGAAAGTTTCGGTAAAATGCTCTCCCTGGCGTACCAATGCTTTAAACCTAAAGTCTCTTTTTTCTGATAAGAGAGGGAGAAAGTAAAACCGCTAACAACTATAAATATGGGTACTGCTAAGCCAATAAAAAAGGGGTAAAGCATATCCTTTTCCATTTGGGCGGTAAAATTGCAGTGGTTTATGATCACGGAAACCATGGCAATAGCCTTGATATAATCTAATACATATATTCTGTTATTCTGCTGTAAGTTATTGTGCATTTTCCTGTCCTTATTTTGCCAACTGGGCGGCAAATTCCTTGATGGCGTTTAAATCTAATTTTGTGATAGGGGCGTCGGGGTCTTTAGACCTTTCCTTAATCACGGTTTTGGCGATAAACTTATCAATTCCTTTCAGCTTATCCGGGTTCATTTCCCCGCCAAAGCTCTTGGTAGCTATAG
>DXZC01000150.1:0-601 GCA_019415505.1 Peptococcaceae bacterium
GAGATGTGTATAAGAGACAGCCTCAGTGCTGAGATACTCGCCCCAATCCTTGGTGAAATTTATCAGCCAACTGCGGTATGGCTCGGCATATTGCAGGGAATTATTATAAAGCCCCTGGCCGTCCAATTCCGGTAAAGGCTGGTCGTTAATAAAATAAAAGTAGTTGAGGCTCTGGTCAATTCTTTCATATAAGCCGGAATAAGGCAAATCCTGGGAAATATTCCAGGGCATGGCCTTAGCCGCCCAATCTACATACTCATAGTATTCCTCTAAAGACTGGGCCGGATTGGTCTTTTTATCCGGGTTTACTTCCTTAGCCAGCTCAATGGATTTTTCCAACAAGCCCTTAACCTCCGGGTCCTCCTCTAGAATATCTATAAGCTCCTGGGTAATCGGCTCATGCGCCGTGGCCTCCTCCTGGGTATTGGCGCTTTCCTCCTTAGCGCCGTCAGTATTACCACAAGCGCAAAGGCTCAATAACAACACAAAAAACAAGGGTAATAAAATGCGCCCTTTTTTGGCCCGAGGCCAATTAGGAAATCCTTTCATGTTTAACCTCCTGAAAATAGATTTAATATTTTTATAAATCTAGGTTAACCAT
>DXZC01000150.1:611-4799 GCA_019415505.1 Peptococcaceae bacterium
GGCTGAAAAAGCCATTGGTCAACTGGCGAAAATTACCCGCAAAAAGCCGCTTATCACCAAAATACTTGGCAGATAAGCGGCTTTAAATTTTTAATTAAGCCTACAACTCCGGTTTATTGATTCAGCAACTCCACTGGGCCGATATTGGCAAAGAGCAAGTCATAAATTGCTGTTTGCGCCTCTGTCGGCAAAAGCCATTGGTCGCCTTCCTTAACCACTTGCACAGTTGTTTCCCGGTTGGCGGTTTCCGCCGCGGCCAAGGAATCAATAAAGCTTTGGGCCATGGACTGGTTCAACTCTTTTTCACTCTTATTGGGGTCGCTGAAATAAAGCTCCAATATTTTATCCATGGAATCTTCCTGGAGCTTGGCCACGTCAGGGCCTTTGACTGTAATGGTCACAGACGCGGCGGACTCATCCTCACTATCCACCTTTACGCTTTCCAAGGTAGTAACCTCAGCTACAGCTTGGGCCATGTCTTTGGTTACATCATCGGCAAATAAGGTCAAGGCTTCGCCCTCAGCGGCTGTATATTCCCCGGCCTTTTCCCCGTCTAGGCTTAGAAGGGCTTCAGCATAGCCTTGGGCGGTTTTATCCGGTGCGTCCGTGGCGCCGCAGGCCGCCAGGGCCAGCAGGGCTAAGCTCACAACAACCGTTAAAATAAGTTTTCTCGCTTTCATGTTACCTCCCCATTTTAATATTATTGAATAAATTACATTATAACACATTCCCGCCTATATAGGAACATTTTCTAAAAAACCTATACAAAAAAGCCATATTGCCTTATAATATGGGGGTAACTACAAGCCATTAAAATGGGGCAATAAAGGAGAAGTCAATATGTGCGATATAGAAAAGCTACAACAAATGCTGGACCAAAGCGCCAATATCGTGTTTTTCGGGGGCGCCGGAGTATCCACAGAGAGCAATATACCGGATTTTCGCAGTGATGACGGCATCTACAACCAAAAGTTTGCTTACCCGCCGGAGGTAATGCTCTCACACAGTTTTTACGAAAATAATACCAGCGAGTTTTTTGCCTTTTACCGCACCATGCTTTATCCCCACGCCCAACCTAATCCGGCCCATTTAAAGCTGGCCCAATGGGAAAAGGAAAAAAAGGTCACAGCCATTGTCACCCAAAACATAGACGGACTGCACCAAAAAGCCGGCAGTAAAAATGTTTACGAGCTTCATGGTTCGGTAAAGCGTAATTACTGTGAAAAATGTCACCGTTTTTACCCTGAAAGCGCTATCTTGGCAACTGAAGGTGTGCCCCACTGTCAATGCGGCGGCGTAATCAAACCAGACGTAGTCCTTTACGAGGAAGGGTTAGATACTCAAGTCATCAACGGCGCGGCCCAAGCCATTAAGGCAGCGGATATGCTGATAGTGGGCGGTACCTCCCTGGTAGTTTATCCTGCCGCCGGTTTAGTTAATTATTATGGCGGCAATAAACTAGTGTTAATTAACCGGGATTCCACTCCCTACGATAATAAAGCTGACTTGATATTCCACGACAGCATTGGTAAAATATTCTCACAATTACGATAAATAAGAGGAAAACTTATTATGGAAAAAACAATTGGTACAAGAATAGTTACGACTGTAAGCTTTGTTATTTTGGCCTTACTTTTAGGGGCGGTTGTCGGGGGCGCCACCTGGTGCCTGCTGAAGATAATGGCCGTTTGTATAGACCTGGTTTGGCAAAGTGGCTGGAACTATTTTGATTTTACCCTATACCCCTTGGTAGTCTGTATTATTGGCGGTCTGGTCATCGGCGCCTGGCAAAAGAAGTTTGGCGAATATCCGGAGGAACTTAACGAGGTAATGGCCCAAGTTAAGGCTACAGGAGGTTATCCCTATAATAAAATATTAATAATTTCCGTGGCAGCGCTTTTACCCCTAATCTTTGGCGGCTCCATTGGGCCAGAAGCTGGCCTTACCGGTGTTATCGCCGGCTTTTGCACTTGGGTGGGGGACCGTTTTAAATACGCGGCCAAGGAGGTTCAGGATATTACCCAAATAGGTATGGCCGCTGTGTTGAGCGTTATTTTTACCTCTCCCCTCTTTGGCTTTTTAGCCCCCTTTGAAGAGGAAAATAGAGATATTACCCTGCCTAAAAGGGCCAAGATGATATTATACTTTGCCGCTATTTTCGGCGGCCTAGGTATCTTCTCCTTATTGGGCCGGGCTTTCGGCGCGCCCCTATCTATGGGCCGTTTTACCAGCGCCCAAATCGGCGCCGAAGAACTGCTGTGGTTTATTCCCATAGCTATTGTTGGAGTTTTAGCCGGCTACCTATATCACTTTTCCGGCAAATTCGTTCAACGCGCTTTTAACCCTCTCAAGCCTTATCCCATAGCCAAGGCTGTGATCGGCGGAGTTATCTTAGGCGGAACCGGCATATTCCTGCCCTATACTATGTTCGCTGGCGAAAGCCAAATGGCCATAGTCATGGCGGAGTGGCAAAATATGGCCGTGGCCGTCCTGTTCCTCACCGGTTTTATTAAGTTGATCATCGGCAATATTTGTTGGCATAGCGGCTGGCGGGGAGGTAACATATTCCCGGTAATATTTTCCGGCGTCTGTCTGGGTTACGCCCTGGCCACGGTAACAGGCGTGGACAGCATATTTGCCGTTATAGTCGCCACCGCTACCTTGGCAGCAATGGTCATGCGCAAACCTCTAATGACCGCTATGGTTCTGTTACTCTGCTTTCCCCTCTCCAACCTGATATTATTATTGCTGGCCTCCTTTATTGGTTCAGCCTTTCCCCTGCCTAAATCCTGGAACCAACCCAAAGAGGAAAATGAGTTAGACAAAAAAGTAAAAACTGCCTAAGTAAGTAATCTCGGCAGTTGACATCTTTCCGAAAATTATTGACTAGCCCCAACAGAAGATTCTCCCTAACAGGGTGTTACTCTTCAACAGGGTGTTGGCCTTCAACAGAGTGTTGCCCTTCAGCAGAGTTTCACCTTTCAACAGAGTATCTCCCTTCAACAGAGTGTCGCTCTTCAACAGAGTATCTCCCTTCAGCAGAGTTTCACCCTTCAACAAAGTATCTTATTTCAGTAGGTATCGCTCCAGAGTTTCACCCCTCAACAGAGTGTCGCTCTTCAACAGAGTTTCGCCCTTCAGCAGGGTATTGCCCTTCAGCAAAGCAGTTGCAACAAGCCGTAAAACTAAAGCTAGCAATGTATAGGAATAGTTAAAAATTCGAATAGTTATGAGACATAATTAAAAGCCCCGGCATTTCCAGCCGGGGCTTCTTTTTACTCTTGGCAACTATCTTCTCCCTTTTTTTGTGAGGCGCGAATCAGAAGCTCGCCAATTACCAGCACCACCAGAGTACCGCCTAATAAAGATAAGCTGGTAAGTAAGCCCTCAGAAAATAACGGGCCAATAATAATTATGGCAATAGTCAAGAGCAGGATAATTTGTTCCAAGCGGCCAAAGAAATTACCAACATAATCCTTACCAGGCACTCTATAGGCGCCTGCTAGAGGAGTAACAGTACGGCGCAACTTTATAAAGGCCTGAAAGTTGATAACATAGGGCATTAAAAAAATTATGTTGGTAAAGGAAAACAATGTCCAAAAAAGATCCTCAGCATTACTGGCTACCAAGCCGTAAACTATGGTTAAAACCGTTGCCACACTGCCGGTGATAAATAAAGCGCCAATGGGGGTATCGTTGGTTTTGTGGCGCTTACCATAGATAGCGGGAAACTCATGGTCAGCCGCGGCGCCGGCCGCCAAGCGCCCCGCCGCCACTATCCAGGTGGAGGCCTGCACAAAAAGGACCACTAGAAACACTATACCCAGGCAGTAAACTACCAAAGCGCTGGCCCAGGGGGATAAATCGGCAAACAAAAAGCAATCCATAATAGCGTCGACAATGGTCATATTTTCGGCAGGCACAATGATAAGAATTGCTAACACCGCTAAAATGTAAAGTGCGGAAATTAGAAAAGCTGTGGAAATTGTCGCTTTGGGCACATCCTGGGTGGGATTTTTTATCCTATTACCCATGGAGGACATAACTTCAAAGCCTAGATAATTATAAATCAGAGCGGGGAAAAACAGAAAGGTGTCATTAAAGGTGGGCTTGAGGGAGTCCAAGGATATCTCATTAGCCGGACTATTGCCCTTAACCAGGAAAATAACAGCCATAGCTGTCTCTTAT
>DXZC01000151.1 GCA_019415505.1 Peptococcaceae bacterium
GATATATGGGCATCATTCTGGGGCAGGGCATTGAAAATCCGGTGTTAATCGACGCCTACCTCATGGGCATTGAGGTGGAGGTTGACGTTATCTGCGATGGCGACGATATCTTAGTTCCCGGCATCATGGAGCATATTGAAAGGGCAGGGGTTCATTCCGGCGATTCCATTGCCGCCTATCCCTCCTTTAATATCAATGGCTTAATAATTGAAAAACTTATTGAAGCCTCCCGCAAAATCGCCATGGGACTACAAACCAGGGGTTTATTAAATATCCAATATGTTATTTATGCCAATGATATTTACGTTATAGAGGCTAACCCCCGTTCTTCCCGTACAGTTCCCTATATTTCCAAAGTAACGGGCTTGCCGGTGGTGGATATCGCTACCAGGGCCATGTTAGGGGAAAAATTAAAGGACATGGGTTACGGCACTGGACTTTACCGTTCCGTACCCTACTATGCGGTGAAGGTGCCGGTATTTTCCTTTGAAAAATTAGCTGATTTGGATACCCAACTAGGGCCGGAAATGAAATCAACCGGCGAGGTTCTGGGCATAGGCCGCACCTTAAACGAGGCCCTGTATAAAGGTTTAGTAGCCGCTGGATATCATATGGATAAAAAGGGCGGCGTGTTCATCACCGTGCGAAATTCCGATAAGGGCGATATGGTAGACGTGGCCCGCAAATTCTATGACAGCGGCTTTACCCTCTACGCCACTGGGGGTACTGCCCAAGCTATTTTTGCCGAGGGTATGGACGTTACTACCGTGCCTAAAATTCAAGAAGGCCCCGGTTTACTGGAGCTGTTGGAAAGCGGCAAGATTACCTATGTTATCTCCACATCTAAAAAGGGTCGTTTGCCCGCTCGTGATAGCGTTAAAATCCGCCGTAAGGCTGTGGAAAGGGCTATTCCCTGCTTGACTTCAATGGATACGGCCAACGCTTTGATTGATAGCTTGAACAGTCGCTATTCCCAGCAGAGCATGGAGCTGGTGGATATCAACAAGCTCCGAGATAAGCGGGAAAAGCTCCCCTTTGTCAAAATGCGGGGTTGCAATAACGACTATATTTATTTTGACTGCTTTGAACGGGAAATTATGGCTCCAGGCTCCATTGCCGTTGCCCTCTCCAACCGTCACACCGGCATTGGCAGCGACGGACTTATTTTAATGGAAAAATCCCAGGTAGCAGATGCTAAAATGGTGATGTTTAACGCCGATGGTACCGAGGGCTATATTTGTGGCAACGCCCTGCGCTGTGTGGCCAAATATCTCTATGAAAACGGCATCGTTCCCCGGGAGGAAATGGTTATTGAAACCGGCAGCGGTAACCGTAAGGCCAAGCTGTATTCACTCAATGGCGAGGTGAGCAGTGTCACAGTGGATATGGGTCCCGCTATTTTAAGTCCCGCTTTAATACCGGTGGCACTCAGTGGTGAAAGCGTGATTGATCGGCCCCAGGAAATAGCCGGTAAAACCTATAATATAACCTGCGTTTCCATGGGCAATCCCCATTGTGTGGTGTTTGCCGATAATATTCAAATACTTAATTTAGCTGAAATTGGCCCGGAATTTGAAAATAATCCTATCTTCCCCCAACGTGTTAACACAGAATTCGTCTCTGTTTTAGGTCCCAATACCTTGCGCATGCGGGTTTGGGAGCGGGGTACCGGGGAAACGTGGTCCTGCGGTAGCGGGGCTTGTGCTGCTGCGGTAGCTGCGGTCCTCAATGGCTATTGCCAGAAAAACAGCGATATTACAGTTAAGCTGAAGGGCGGCGATTTAATTATCCGTTATACAGATGAGGGCGTCTACATGACTGGCGACGCTAAAATGGATTACCATGGCTTTGTAGAGCTTTAATGCCAAAGCTTGCTCTAGACATGATAATAAGATGATTATATAATTAAAGTAATAATTGCTAAGCCGCTGTTTGAAACTACTAATTAGTATCAATCAAAAACTTGACTGGGCGGCTTACATTTAGAGGTCCAAGCAAAAGGGCGTATCGCTTAAATAGCGGTACGCCCGTTTTATTATCAGGTAATAACTTTAAGGGTACGATTACCCTTAATTAAATTTGAATAGTATTTATTATGTGATAAAATTTTTCGCTCTAAGAGACTCATTAGCTGCATTTAAAATAATCTTTTGCCATCGGAAATATCTATAGCAAGTGCTTTTGCCATACTGGTTTGCTTAAAGGGATTGATTTTTTCCACTATGCCATTACGTTTAAAAAGTGAACCAGTATTTTTGAACCAAAATGTTACGTTTGCATTTACACATTGTTCCCGGATATTGAGTACCCAATCATAGTCGCATACACGAGCTTCTCGTCCTGTTTCACCGCCAACTGTAACATGGTCAACGCCATGGAGATAGGGCGTTAAATCTATGCTTTCTAGGAGTGGGGCGCAGGCGATAAAGCGACGTTTTAGGGGATAGGATAAAAATAAGGGAAGCCTATAATCAGCTAATTTTTGATTTTCGACAGTGCAGCCAATATTGACATTATCATAGCCATCACCCCAATCAGACGGCAGCGATACCAGGAAACGGTCAATCCGCTTTGTCAAAATTAAAAAATCTATGTCACTTCTTTGCTTAATCATCGCCCAAACTTCTTTACGCCATTCATCTGCCTCAGGCAGAAAGAAGTCAGTGGCAAAACAGGTTGCCAGAATTTTGTTGCCTTTAATGTTGTATTCACCTTTGGCGTTTGTTCTTATCGGCCAATCAAATTTATCCGTTTTCTGTATGGTGTTTTGACCATAGCGTTTAGCATGCGGTCCGTAAAAATAACAATTCGTACAGCCGTCGCTTATTTTGTAACAGCCCGTCCACGGCTCCCAATTCATAATACCTCTCCTTATTGTTCAGGTTTATTGGCACAGGCAAGTTGCAATATTAACCTGTACTCTTGAACTATTGTGGCAATAGTTTCTGCGGAAGGTGTTAACCCGGTTTTCAATCTGGCAAATTAAGTAGGCTCTATAAATTAAGTAAACCCTCACTGAAAAAGCGTGCGCCAGGGTAAATGTGATAATATTAGTATGCCTAGGCGTAACTATATTATTTTAATAATAACGGAAACTAATAATATTTTTAGGCCACAATTTAGGGCTTATATTTGCCTAAATTGGTAATAATGCCGGCAAATAAGTCTGGTACGCCATCCGCATCCCTAGCCAAACGCCCCTGGCAGCGAAGCCATATCCAATCTCCCGCGGCATTTCTGGCCCTGTATTTAATGTCGTGCCCGTCAATTCTACCGTCGGCAACTTCCTGATTACTCTCCAGAAAGTGGTGTTCGTCATCTTTATGGATGCGAGTGCTCCAAAAGGCCGCGGCATTTTCCACTATGTTGCTTGGTAAACCGAATTCCGTAACCATATGAGGCGGATACTGAAAGACGCCGGTTTTCATGTTGCCCAGAAAAACATAATCATCGGTACTGGCTGCTATGGTTTTGTAGATTAAATCACTTTCATACTGTAAATCAAAGCCGTGGCCAGCTTCGCCCCTTAACAATGCTTCCTTGGATTTCTTTATGTGATAATCCCTTTTTTGGAAATACATCTGGGCGTCCGCTATAGCTATAATATCCGAGATGTCATAGCCGCTTTCCGGCGCCACCTCAACTAAACCATAACTAAAGGAAACTTCATAAAATATATTTTCAGCTAATCTGTTGCTATTTAATTTTTCCGCTATTTTTCTGATTCTTGCCCCGCTTTTTTCGGCTCTTTCTCGATAGAAGGCTATGATGAATTCATCGCCGCTAAGGCGGAATATTAAATCACCGGTTTTTAAGGACTCCTTGGTGACATCGGCGATATAACGCAGCAGACGGTCGCCCTCTAAATGTCCGTATTGATCGTTGACAAATTTTAGATTATTGACGTCATATAAGATTACAGTTAAGTATTCATCCCCATCCCTGGCTTCTTGGACCCGCTCTGCTAGTTTTTCTTTACCAGCCCGACGGTTGAAAGTTCCGGTTAATTCATCAAAATTAGCCGCGAGGGAAAATCGCACTTGCTCTGTGATATCCAGTGAATACTGTATATGGTATACTTTATCCTGCCAGGAAATTAAACTATCGTGGTTCTTATAAACACGTCCGGTAATAGAGTTATTTTCCTCCCACACGCAAAGGGAACCTGGCTCTTGGGCAGTTAAGCCTTTAATGCGGCAAAAGGGACAGCGCCCGGTCATATCTGTTTGTAAAACTTGCCAGCATATTTGGCCTTCGGGGTTTTCTAAGTGAAAACTCCGTTTCATCGGCGAGTTCATATAGACTATCTTATCTGTTTCAACATCTGTAATATATATATGAGCGTTTGTCTGGTTGAGCATCATAAGAAAAAAATCTTTATCATATATGTCCGGTGGTTTATTCATGTTACTATATCCTAATTCCTCTCTCATTACTGCTAACATTTAGCACGCCCAATATGCTTTGGTCTCTATCTTTATCTGGTGCGTAGAATAATTTAAAAATTGTGCCGTATCTCCGCCTATAGGCTTTTTAATGATATAAAATTCTCTTGCTATGTATTTTCTCCTCCATTTTAGAGGTAAATTGTCGTATTGTTTTTAAGAATAAAATAATCAGTAGCTTAGGTTATTATAGCATATATTATACCTTGTGGTACATGTATATAATTGTTTTATTTCAGCATATTTTCTCGTTTG
>DXZC01000152.1 GCA_019415505.1 Peptococcaceae bacterium
ATACGCATACCATTGCGATCGCTCTCATCCCGGAGGTCCGTCAACCCGTCGATTCTCTTATCCCGGGCCAATTCAGCGATGTTTTCAATGAGATGTTTTTTATTGACCTGGTAGGGAATTTCCGTAATAACTATCCGGGACTTATTGTTTTCCATTTCCTCGATATGGGCTTTACCACGCACCTTTAGGGCGCCGCGGCCGGTGTGGTAAGCGTCGGAAATGCCCCGCTTGCCCATAATACAACCATAGGTGGGAAAATCCGGCCCTTTAATATAGTGCATCAGCTCGCTAATTTCAATCTGCTCATTATCTAGGAGGGCGATCAGGCCGTCCACAACCTCGCCCAAGTTATGGGGGGGAATATTGGTAGCCATGCCCACGGCAATGCCGGAGGAGCCGTTTACCAGCAACGCCGGTATTTTGGCAGGCAGTACCAGGGGTTCCCTTTCGCTTTCGTCATAGTTGGGGCCAAAATCCACTGTTTCCTTGTTGATATCCGCCATCATTTCCAAGCTAATGCGGGCCAAACGAGCTTCCGTATAACGCATGGCGGCAGCGGAGTCTCCGTCCACGGAGCCAAAGTTACCGTGACCGTCCACCAAGGGATAGCGAATGGCAAAATCCTGGGCTAAGCGCACCATAGCGTCGTAAATGGAGCTGTCGCCGTGGGGGTGATATTTACCCATGGTATCCCCGACAATACGAGCGGATTTCTTATGGGGCTTATCGTGGGTTATGCCATTTTCGTACATGGAAAAGAGTATGCGGCGGTGCACCGGTTTAAGGCCGTCCCGCACATCGGGGAGGGCGCGGCCCACGATAACGCTCATAGCATAGTCTATGTAAGATTTTTTCATTTCCTCTTCGATATTGACGGGAGAGGTATTTTTATTTACTTCGTATTCTTCAGACATCGGTTCCTTTCCCCTTCTTAAATATCGAGATTATTGACATACTGGGCATTGGCGGTGATGAACTCCCGGCGGGGCTCCACCTTTTCACCCATAAGTATCGTGAACATTTCATCAGCCAGGAGGGAATTTTCGTCCTCTAGCTTAACTACCTGCATGGTTCTGCTATCCGGGTCCATAGTGGTTTCCCACAATTCCTGGGGATTCATTTCCCCCAAGCCTTTAAAGCGGGAAACCTCTATTTTATCCTCCCTACCCCATTCCTTCATAATTTGCTCCAGCTCAGCATCGTCAAAAACATAGCGAGAGTTTTTACCCCGGCGCAAGCGGTAGAGGGGGGGTTGGGCGATATAGACGTAACCGGCTTCAATGAGCTGGCGCATATGCCGGAAGAAGAAAGTCAATAACAAGGTACGAATGTGGGCGCCGTCCACATCGGCGTCTGTCATAATCACCAGCTTGCGGTATCTGGCCTTGGTTAGGTCAAAATCATCGCCAATACCGGTGCCCATTGCCGTAATCATGGCCCGGATTTCCTCATTTTTGAGGATTTTATCTAAACGGGCCTTTTCCACATTAATAATTTTCCCCCGCAAGGGCAGTATGGCCTGGATTTTCGGGTTTCTACCCTGTTTGGCGGAACCGCCGGCGGAGTCCCCTTCTACGATGAACAGCTCGCAATTTGCCGGATTTTTATCCGAGCAATCCGTAAGCTTACCCGGCATACTGTTTTTTTCCAGGGCATTGGTATTGCGGGTCAGCTCCCGGGCCTTGCGGGCCGCTTCCCGAGCTCTAAAAGCCTGGGTTGCCTTTTCCACAATTTTTTTGCCCACAGCGGGATTTTCCTCAAAATAGGTGCTCAGGGCTTCGCCAACCATGGATTCCACATAGCCCTTAAACTCCGAGTTGCCCAGTTTTGTTTTGGTCTGGCCCTCAAATTGAGGGTCCAGCACCTTCACGCTGATAACCGCTGTAAGGCCCTCCCGAATATCCTCACCGCTGAGGTTGGGGTCCTTTTCCTTGAGGAAGTTGTTGCGGCGGGCAAAATCGTTAACTACTCTGGTAAGGGCGGATTTAAACCCCGTTTCATGGGTGCCCCCTTCATGAGTATGAATATTATTGGCGTAAGAATAGAGATTCTCCGCATAACTGACATTATATTGAATGGCAAATTCCGCCTCAAAATTATTCTTCTTGGTTTCGTAATATATAGTGGGGTGCAAGGCTTCCTTATTGCGGTTTATGTACCCCACAAAGTCGGAAAGGCCGCCTTCAAAATGAAATACCTGGTCCGAGCCGTCCCGCTCGTCCTTCACCTGGATTTTAATGCCCTTATTGAGATAGGCCAACTCCCGAATACGGGGAATGAGAATATCCTTTTGAAAGGACATAACGTCAACGTCAAATATTTGAGCATCCGGCAGGAAGGAAATTTCCGTGCCGGTTATATCTGTATCGCCAATAATCTTTAAATCCCCTTGGGGCACACCCCGGCGGTAACTTTGATAATATATTTTACCGTCCCTATGGACCCGCACGCTGAGCCACTCAGAAAGGGCGTTAACCACAGACATACCAACGCCGTGGAGACCCCCGGAAACCTTGTAGCCGCCGCCGCCGAATTTACCGCCAGCGTGGAGTACGGTGAGAGCGACTTCCACCGCGGGACGGCCAGATTTTTCGTGGATATCCACAGGGATACCCCGGCCGTTATCTTGTACTGTAATGCTGTTATCCTCATGAATAGTAACTAAGATAGTGTCACAGAAGCCGGCCAAAGCTTCGTCAATGCTGTTATCCACAATCTCATATACCAGATGATGCAGGCCCTTGATTCCGGTATTACCTATGTACATACTGGGACGTACACGCACGGCCTCGAGGCCCTCCAGAACCTGAATCTGACTGGCATCATAAGATGAACCATTTTGTTCCGGCATATTTCCTCCTTTTGCGCCTATTTGCATAGTTTAAACGCCTTAAAAATATTACCCCCTTATTTTACCATAAGATAAGGCAAATTACAAGAGTTATGCGGCTCTGAGGACTCATTTTTTTAATACCAATAGCCGTTCCCCATGCTTTTTCATTTAACAGCCCCATATCGTTGAGTTTTTTACTAGGGGCAAAAATTGACAGTTATGGTTATATAAGGGTATAATAAAATTTAAAGTTCTTATACTAAGGAAGAAAAATCATGTTAAGTTTTGATTTACAAGCTGACGGCCTTAGCCAGCTTCAAGAGCTAAGGGCCAGCCGCGATGGGGCGGAAATTTTGCAACTCGCCTTGGAAAAGGATTTGTTCACCGCTGTGGACGAGGGTTTAAGCCAGGCGGAGCTAAGCGACAGGCTGGGCCTAGACCAAAAGGCTGGTGCGCTATTTCTCCAAGTCCTGCTGCGCCTAGGCTTATTAGGTTGCGCGGGGGAGGATTATTTTAATACCCCGGCCAGCGCCAAGTACCTGGTCAGTCACAGTCCGGACAACGCCAGAGAAGCGTTGCTGGCTCAGGAGAGCTGCTGGAGCGATATTGCCGCCAAGCTAGGGGGCTACTTTGCCCCGGACTTAAAGGGCGCGGCCCACAACAATACGCCCCATAGCCAATTAAGCCAAAGCTTGGTCCGGCACAGACCAGGGCTGGATTTTACCGCCTCAGGGCCCTGGGATTTCGTCATTACCGAGGACGTTAACTCCTGGCCCCTTAATAATTTAACTGACGCCGGTTTCCTGGTGGTTTTGGGGCGCTTTGCGGAGCTGGGCACAGTCCAGGGAGCGATGGACGCCTTACAACAATATTGCCAAAAGGGTGAGGAACCGGCCTCAGCCTCAGAGGTGAACAAAGCCCTCCAGGCCGCGGGTTTAACCGCCGCCCCCCTGATAAACCTGGACCAGGTCTGGGGCGCTATTATTGCCTCCCCCAGCCCAAAGTCTCTGGCAAGGCTCCTCTACAATGAGGTGGACCGGCTCCAAGCCTTGCTGCGCCAGGAGGCTATCCGCTCCCTCAAGCTGATAGACGTTAAGGATATTGTCACCGCGCCCTGGGTAGCAACGCACTGCCGTTGGGGCTGCTCCTCCTATGGCACTAAACACTGTCCCCCGAAAAGCCCCGCCCTGGCGGAAACCAGGGACAAGCTGGCCACATATCACCGGGCCTTACTCATTGAGGGGGAACCCCCCACCCGCGGCTTTCAGCGCCTGATGCTGGAATGTGAAAAAACAGCCTTTAAAGCCGGGTTTTACAAAGCCTTCGCCTACTGGGCCGGGCCTTGCAGTCTCTGTACGGAATGTAAAATGCCGGAGCCACCCCAACAATGCACCGCCACCCGGCCGTCTATGGAAAGCGCCGGAATGGACGTTTTTGCCACAGTGCGGCGACAAGGCTACACCCTGGAAACGAGAAAAGACAAAACTGAGTTTGTTAAATACTTTGGCCTGCTACTTTTAGACTAGAGGAGAATAATCATGAAAATACAATTACTACCCGACAAGTTTACTGTCTGCCAACTAGACGCTGTAGATTTAGTTAATTTAGAGGACGATTTTGTGTTCTTAGCTAAAACTGATGAGGAAATATCCTTAGTTTGCCCCAGTCAATCAGCGCCCAGCCCAACCCAGGCTGAGGAGGACGGCTGGCGGGGCTTAAAGATTCGCGGCGCCATGGACTTCAGTTTAATTGGCATTATATCCC
>DXZC01000153.1 GCA_019415505.1 Peptococcaceae bacterium
GGGTAAGGGGTGGGCCGTGGGGTGAGAATGCTAAATTACAGGAGCATTGTAGCAAAAAAAAATTTATCTGTCAATTTTATAAAAAACAGATTTAAGCTACGTGTCTTTTGGGGATTTTTGCATATACTGATAAGGAACGATTTTTTCAGAGGTGGTAAAATGTGCGCCATAGGCGGTATTATAGACCTTGAGTCTCCCTTAAACATTGAGGAGGCGCGAATTAGGCAAATTCTCCAAACCATGGTTCGGCGCGGGCCGGATCAGGAGGGCATATTCCGGGATGATAACTGCTTGCTGCTGCACCGGCGGCTCACAGTTATTGACGAGGAACACGGCAAGCAGCCCATGACTGTGGAACATAACGGCGAAACCTACAGCATGGTTTATAACGGCGAACTGTATAACACAGCTGAGCTGCAAAATGATTTAGAGGCGGCGGGCTTTACCTTTGGCGGCCATTCCGATACTGAGGTGGTGCTTAAAGCGTACATAGCCTGGGGCGAAAAGGCACTAGACCGTTTTAACGGCATTTTTTCCTTTGCTATTTGGCGGCCTAAGCGGGGGGAATTATTCTTAGCCCGGGACCCTATCGGCGTTAAGCCCCTTTTCTATGCTATTAACCAGGGTAAGCTGGTTTTTGCCTCGGAAATCAAAACTATTTTAGCTTCCGGCCTGGTATTGCCAGAGGCTGATATGACAACCTTAGCTGAGGTTATGCTCATGGGGCCGGGACGCACTCCGGGCTGCGGTGTGTTTAAGGGTATTAAGGAAATTAAACCCGGTTATTGGGGTCTTTATCGCCGGGGAAAAATGTCCACCCAGCAATACTTTTTCCTGGCGGATAAAAAACAGTCCGACCCCTTTGACGCTACGGTGGTAAAAACCAGAGCCTTAGTTATCGGAGCTATTGAACGGCAGCTAGTGTCCGACGTGCCCCTGGGCACATTTTTATCCGGCGGCCTGGATTCCTCTATTATCTCCGCGGTGGCGGCCCGACATTTTCAGGAGCGGGGGGAGACTTTAGAGACCTTCTCCGTGTTTTACCGGGATAATGAAAAATATTTCCAACCTGGGAAATTCCAGCCCAACAGCGACCATGAGTTTATCGACGTGATGGTTAAGCATTTAGGCTGTAAAAATCACAAGCTGGTGGTGGATACCCCGGAATTAGTGGCAGCCCTATATAAAGCGGTGGACGCCAGGGATTTACCCGGCATGGCCGATGTTGACAGCTCCCTGCTGCTGCTCTGCGCTGAAATCAAGAATCACTGTACCGTGGCTTTGTCCGGGGAATGCGCTGACGAAATCTTTGGCGGTTATCCCTGGTTCCGGGATAAAACAATACGGGAGTCCGCGGGCTTCCCTTGGGCTCAGTCCACAGCTTGGCGGGCCTCCTTCTTAAATCCGGATTTAGCCGCCGCCCTCTCCGCGGAGGAATACGTTGCCCAGCGTTATGAGGAGACTATTAAAGAGGTGGATATCTCCTTAACGCCACCGGCGGATATGGAAAATATTTCCGCCAAGAAAATGATGTACTTAAATATGGTCTGGTTTATGCAAACCCTGCTGGACCGCAAGGACCGTATGAGTATGTATAGCGGCTTAGAGGTGCGGGTGCCTTTTTGCGATAAGTCTATCGCCCAATACCTCTATAACGTGCCTTGGTCTTACAAGGACCATAATGGCTATGAAAAGGGTCTGCTGCGGGAAGCGGTAAAGGATTTACTGCCCGAGGAAATTCTCTGGCGTAAAAAAAGCCCCTATCCCAAGACTCATAATCCCAACTATTTACAGGCTGTAACAGAGGAGCTACAGGAGGTTATGGCGGATAGCGCTTCACCCCTTTTAGAAATAGTGCCCAAGGAGCGGTTGGAGAAATTAACCAAAACCGTGCTTAATACTCCCTGGTACGGACAACTGATGACCGTACCCCAGACCATAGCCTACTTCCTCCAGGTTAATTACTGGCTCAAGAAATACCAGGTTAAAATAGTTTAAAACCCCAGGCCCCAGCTAGGCTATTCCTGGGGGCCTGTGGTTTTATTGCCGCTCTTATTTCTGGCATATCCGGGGTAGAGCCAGTTAAATTAACCCCCGCGTGGCTGAAGGGACAGAATATTCCCTGTAAAACCCCTGTACCCTGTAACCCTGGCCTATGTTCCGCACCAAACTGGGGTATTAGTTTGTCGAATTTTGGTAGCAGATTGTAAAACTGCAAAATGATAAAGCGCAAAACTGTGAAACGCTAAAACTGTCAACCTTAAAACTGTGAAACCGTAAAACTAGCCCCTGGTTTAGGGGGCTAGTTTTTTCAGTAAATAGCGTTTTTTGTATTTTAATTTGGCGTATTCAGTTACTTTATTGCAGTAAACTACATTGGTTACGCCGCCCACTACCCCAATTAGGGGCAAGCCTTGGACGAATTTTAGAACCAATAAATCAGTGGCCAGAGCGTCCGCGGTAATCCGGGTTTCCAAATCAAAGTCGTAAGTAACAGGGGCGTGTTTATCTAGCTGGGCGGCAACCTGGTCTATTGAGCCGTTAAGTCGCTGCTTTTTGGCGCCATTGCCCAAGGCCCCCTGGATGAGCAGGAGAATATAGTATTTTTCCGCCTCGCTCTCATAATCAAAACCAAAGGACAGGGCTATTTCATAAACGGATTTTAAGAGCACGCCCAGGAAAATTGGAATATCCGGCAGGCCAATGCCTAACAAACCCAAAACGCTGCCCTCCCCGGCGGCCAGACCTAAATTGGTCAAGTGTTTTTTGTGGGCTGTGCGTACCAGCCGCCGTACCCCCTGCTTATTACCTAAATTAGTAAAAGCGTAATTATTAACGTCATATTCCGCCTGGCTTTTACCCTTATCGTAGGTTTTTTCAATTACCCCAACGCCGTTGCGCAAAACCAATTTAAACCCCTGATAAAATATGGTATTGAGCTTTTCGTGAAAGCCCGGCGGTATTTTGGCCTCTAGTTTTTTGGTCAGAATCCGCCAATCCACAAAATCATTGGCCCTAAAGAGCCGCTGCTCTTTTTTGTCTATCTTCGCTAATTCTCGGTAAATTTGTTCACGCATATCCTTCACCAAACTTTGCCGCTTTTATATTGTTATTATAGCACAGGTCCGGGGGTGGGGAAAGGTCCGGGCCGGGGTACTAAGATTAGATTTTACTTAAAATTTAGACTGCTCCTAGTTCCGAAACCGCAATTCCCTGGGATATTTTACAGATTCCCCGTCCTCTACAGAGTCTGAACTTGTATGGAATCCTGAACTTGTGCAGAATTCAGAAATTTTACAGATTCCCGGCCTTTTATAGCATAACTTTTGCCGAATCTAGGTCTTTTACGCAATCCCGGCCCTTTACAGAATCCAGAACTCTTACAAAATCCCGGTCTTTTATAGAATCCAGAAATTTTACGCAATCCCGCTCTTTTGCTCAATCCAGTTTACGGAAACTAGGTTCCTTATGGAGTCTAGGTCATTTACGGAAACTAGGTTTATTAAATAATCCTGGCCCTCCACAGATACCCGGCCTTTTACTAAATCCTACCTTTTACAGAATAAGGAAGTTGCCATAAGGGGTTTGGGGCCTAGCGCCGGTTGCATATTTTGTCGCCTTTTGTTAAAATGAAGGCGGAGGCGAGATAATGCGCAAAAAACTATCCATTCCCCAGCAAATAGCTTTAATGAAGGATGAGGGGATTGGTTTTAATATTATCGATGAAGCGGAAGCGGAACGCTATATTACGGATAATACAATCTATTTTAATATTAAAACCTTTGCCAAAAACTACTGTAAATACACCCGGTCTGACAAGGCTGGTCAATATATTAATCTGGAATTCGCTTATTTAAAGGAACTGGCGATTATTGACGGCATCTTCCGAAAAATGATTTTAGATATGTGCCTGGATATCGAGTATTCTATGAAGGTGCAAATCAATCGGGATTTCACCGCCAATCGGCTGGAGGACGGCTACAGCATAGTGGCGGAATTCTTCCGGCGCAATCCCTATGTTAAACGCAAGCTGGAAAACATGGCGGCCAAAAAATCGCCCTATACTACTATGGTTTATAATACCTTTTTGGAGGAGCCGGCTATTTGGAATTTGGTGCAGGTTCTCTCCTTTGGCGAATTTGTTAATTTTCATACTCTTTATTATCGCACTTACCCGCCGGAAAGCTCCAGTCTGGCCTTTCTTCAGCCGGTAAAGTACCTGCGCAACGCGGCGGCTCACAATAACTGCCTGCTCAATAATATGAAGGCCCTGTATCCTGTCAACGCCAACCAGGCTTTGGCGCGAAAGGTGGCGGAAATTCCTACCATTGGGCCGGAATCCCGCCGCAAGCGTTTAAAAGTGCCAGTGCTCCACGATTTTGCCGCTTTGCTCTTTGTCTTTGAGGATGTGGTCAACAGTAAGGGTATTCGCCGCAATACAGTGGCGGTGTTAGATGAATTTGTCGCCCGCTGCCTGAGAAATAAGGATTACTTTGCCAAGAACGACGTTATTGTGGCCAATTTCCGTTTTGCCCAAAAGCTTATTGACAATTTTAAAAAAAGTGTTATTATAT
>DXZC01000154.1 GCA_019415505.1 Peptococcaceae bacterium
CCCCATAAGGGGTTAAATACCTTACCCGGCTTTACCTGGCCCACCCAGTCCTTTTATTTGCCGGCCAGAGGGAAGCGGGCCTGAGGCTCCGACAAAGAGCGCCCTACCTTATTCCGAATTGAGATTTAAGGGCTTAGGTACAAGCCTAGAATAAGCCCTGTCAGGAAACCTCGTAGTATAGCCACGGCGGGAAACCTCGTAGCAAATCCACGGGCGGGAAAACCCTGAACAAGGCCCAGGCGGGAAGCCCCCTGAGCAAGCCACAGGCGGGAAAACGCGGGACAAGGCCCAGACGGAAAACCCCCGGAGCAAGCCACAGGCGGGAAACCTCGAAACGAAGCCACAGACGGGAAAACCCCTGAACAAGGCCACAGTAGGGAAAACCCCAAACAAAGCCACGGCCGGGAAACCTCGGAATAAAGGCCCAGACGGGAAACCGCAGGACAAGACCCCAGACGGGAAAGCCCTGAACAATCTACAGGCGGGAAACCTGGAACAAGGCCCAGACGGGAAAACCTCGGAACCTGGGAGAGAAACTTACAGCCAGCCACGGGCCGGCCCAGAGCCAGGGGGTACCAAGCCCAGAGGACACAGCTAAGCCGGAACCCGCTAGACCAAAGGGCAGCCCTGGCGATAAAGGAGAAAAACCATGACGGAAAATCCCCAAGCAGCCCCAATAAACCAGTGCGAACAGGAGAATAAGCACACCCACGCCAAAGCCATAGTTAACCGGCTTTCCCGGGCTATCGGCCACCTGGAGGCTGTCCGGCGCATGGTGGAAGCTGGGGAGGATTGCAGCGCCGTGTTGATTCAGCTCTCGGCGGTAAAATCCGCCGTTAATAACGCTGGTAAGGAAATATTAAAGGACCACCTGGAGCACTGCATTGTCGACGCCATGGAAAGCGGCGATAGCCAAGCCCTGGCCGAGCTAAACGAGGCTATAGATAAATTTATTAAATAAATTTGGCCCAAAGCTGGGCATTTAATTTTATTTACTAAAAGACAAAGTCTAACCCTGCTATTTGCCTTGACTTTTGGCAGGCTATGTTATATCCTATATATAAGTTATAAAAGCCTGAAAATTGAATACCAGTAAGGAGCTAAGGAATCAGGTGTGAATCCTGAACGGGGCAGCCACTGTAAGCCGGAGTCTTAGATAAAAATGTCACCTTACCCTAAGGGGTTTGGGAAGGCGAGTTTAAGGCGATGAGGGCAAGTCAGGACAAACTCTTTACATTGTTCTCTGCACCAGAAACCTAGTTTGGCAATCACCGTCAAGACCAATGGTTTTGGCGGTAATTTTATAAAGTTAAGTATTTGCTATCTCGCCGGCAAATTAAACTTGGCTGAAAATAGGTTTTAGGAGCGGAAACTGGCGGCACTTGCCTCTGTTTAGCTTAACAATTAAGAATTATTGAGCTTTAACTTAGATAAGCCGCTGTTAAAATGTTGCTTTGTTGTGGAAAGCTAGGTCAGAAAATCTCTGGCCTGTCTTGACCACAACTTTTTTTGTTTAGGGGATAGGCTGACAGCTTTCCCACAGCAGTGAAAAATAAGGAGGTAACTATGAAAAAAAGACTGCTCATCACACTTTGTACCTTTATTTTAATTTTAGGCTTAGGCTCCATGGGGGCTATGGCCGCTGATTTACAGCCGGTTAACGATTTAAAAACCGACTACGCCAACGCCATTAACAACACCTTTACCTGGGCTAAGCAGGGAGAAACACAAATTTTTAACAGCAAATACCTCAGCGCCAGTCAAGGATTGGTAGGCGGCACCTTTGGGGACTGGACCGCCATTGGTGTGGGGCGCTATTTTTACTCTGACAACTGGCAAGGCTATCTCAACGCCCTGGAAAACTATGTCAGCAAGGAGTACAGCGCCAACAACGGCCTCTTAGACCGGGCTAAGTCCACGGAATGGCAACGCATCGCCTTAGCTGTGCTGGCTTTAGACGGCGACCCCCGGTCCTTTGGCACTTACCAAGGCAAAAAAATTGACTTAATTGCCGACGGCACCTACAACTGCCCCTTTGACCCTTGGCGGCAGGGCATCAACGGCGCGATTTGGGCTTTAATAACCCTGGACGCTAAGAACTATGAGGTACCGGACAACGCCAAGTACGACCGGGCTGACTTTATCGACTATATTATCAAAAGCGAAGTAGCTGGCGGCGGCTTTGACTTAGCCGGTAAAACCGCTGACCCGGATATTACCGGCATGGCCCTACAGGCCCTAGCGCCCTACTATAGCACAAACAACGAGGTTAAAGAGGTTGTAGACCGGGCTTTGGCTAAATTATCGGAATTGCAAACCGAAAACGGCGGCTTTATAACTTACGGCATAGAGAACCCGGAAAGCGCTGTCCAGGTTATGGTAGCCCTTTGCGCCTTGGGTATAGACCCGGCGACGGATTCTCGCTTTACTAAAAACGGTAAAACTTTATTTGACTCCCTCTACACCTTCTACAACCAGAAGGACGGCGGTTTTATTCACTCCTTTGAAACAGACCCCAATAACCCCACAATGACGGCGGGAGAATCCAACATAATGGCTACGGACCAGGTACGCTATGCCCTTATCGCTTATAGCCGCTTTGTCAACGGGGAAACCAGGCTCTATGATTTCACCGATATACCGGTACACAGCATCACCTTCTCCGATGTAAAGCGTGGCTCCTGGTACTACATGAGCGTTTATGATTTAGTCAGCCAGGGCATACTGGCGGGCAAGGGCAACAACCTTTATGAACCTAACGGCAATGTTACCAGAGGGGAATTTGCCAAAATACTGGCCGCCGCCACCCTCTCGGAGGATGAACTAAACGCCAACTATAATGGAGCTGCCGCCTTTAACGACAGCAACAACTGGGCCAAGAAATACATTAACTGGGCAGCCTCGGTCGGGGTGGTAAATGGCACGGGCAACAACAATTTCTCGCCTAACGCTAATATTTCCCGCCAGGATATGGCGGTAATGATTGCCCGCTACGCGGCAAATGTGCAGAAAGTTACCCTGCCGGTAAAGAACCCGGCCATAACCTTTAGCGATGACGCTAAAATAGCCTCTTACGCCAAAGACGCGGTAGCGGCTATGCAGAAGGCCGGTATAATCAACGGCAAGGGCGATAATCTCTTTGCCCCCAGGGAAAACGCCACCAGAGCTGAGGCCGCAAAAATGATATCCTATTTCTTAAAGCTAATTTAAAAAAAGGAGTGTAGACTATGAAGAACATTAAGAACCGCAAGCTATATATGTTCCTCGCGGTCATCCTCATGCTAATGTTGGCAGTATCCCTCGCCGGCTGCGGCGACGCCGAGGCCACAGAGGGCCAAGACGTAGTCAGCCAGGACGAGGACGGCTATATAGACGTGGCTACTGCCGGGGGCGACGAGAGCGATGACTTGAGTAAATATGAAGAAAAAACCGATACCCAAACCAGCGGCAACACTGATAACGCCAGTAAAACGGATCAGGCGGCCAATTCCCAAAGCTCCGGCGGCAGCAGCTCCGGCAGCGCCCAAAACGGCGGCAATGGCAACGGCAACTCCGGTAATTCCGGCAGCTCTGGCAACTCTGCCAGCTCCGGGGAAAAAGACCAGTACGAAACGGATATTAACTCCATACCTGAAGGGGAGCCAACCCCGGTAGAGCCCCAAAAGGCCACGGTAAATAAGGCCAAAAGCGGCTCCTGCACCTTGCTGATAGAATGTTCCACCATTCTCAATAACATGGCGGACTTTAACACCGACAAAATGAGCGTACTGCCTAGTGACGGTATAATCCTTTCCCAGCGCGCAGTTACCTTCTATGAAGGGGAATCGGTTTTTGACGTTCTCCTGCGGGAAACCAGAAACAACAATATACATATGGAATATGAGATGACTCCCATATACAATTCCAATTATATTGAGGGCATAAATAACCTTTATGAATTTGATTGCGGTAAACTGAGCGGTTGGATGTACTGCGTTAACGGTTGGTATCCTAATTATGGTTGCAGCCGCTACCAAGTAAAGGAAGGCGATGTTATAGAATGGCGCTTTACCTGCGATTTAGGGGCTGATTTAGGCCAAGATGTAAGCCAATGGCAATAATTAAGACGGTAGATTAGCATAACCAGAGCCAATAACTTAATTTGTTAAATATGGCATGGCATTTATTCGTTAAAATTTACTTTGTCAAGTATGGTTCGACGCTTACTCGCTAAAATTAACTTTGTCAAATATGGTTCGACACTTATTCCCTAAAAATTAACTTTGCCAAGTATGGTTCGACACTTATTCGCTAAAAATTAACTTTGTCAAATATGGTCCGACACTTATTCGCTAAAAATTAACTTTGCCAAGCATGGTCCGACACTTATTCCCTAAAAATCAACTTTGTAAAATATGGTTCGACACTTATTCGTTAAAATTAACTTTATTAAAAACAGGAAAAAGAGCAAAGCCCTGCCGCGGCAATAAACCACGGCAGGGCTTTTAGCTTTACAGGAACCTGCGGAACAAGCAAGTAAATGTGTTAAAATACACCTAGGTTCCATATAAGGAAACGATGCTTC
>DXZC01000155.1 GCA_019415505.1 Peptococcaceae bacterium
GTACAAACTTATCCGAAAAATATAGATTTTCTCAACAAGGTTTTTGAGGCTTATGATAATTTAGCGGTGGTTACCACCCTAGATCAAAGCGAGGGATTACTGGTTGTACGGGGTTTTGGTAAAATCGGGCCTATACGCCGTATACTTAGGACCCTACCCTTTAATGTGGAAATAGTACGAGAGGAACAGTATATAGAGGAAGTTGATTAGTAAGTATTAAGGGCGCTGCCAAATTCTGCAAGATGAGGGCGGCGCCCTTAATTTGTGTTAAATTGGCCTTATATCCGAACTTTAGCTACTTAGCCGCCACTGTGGGGTAATATTGGGGTTTACTTTTGCGGCAAGATACGGCAGTTTCTGCTGTTGAAATTCAGTAAATTTCCTTAGCCGCTATTTAGTGAACACCTTATAGCAGGATAGTTAATGAGTTTTAGGGCAGATATGTATTTACAATAGCTGTAAAATATTGTATTATTATTGCTATAAGGCGTTGGAAAACTGCTGTTTGGGCAATCACTTTGCCGTGGTAACACCCATAATATATAGATAGATATATGAAAATATATTATAGGTAGTTAAGGGAAGATAAATATGTATATAAAACCTTTGGAGGAAGGGGATTTAGCGGCAATATCCCAAATTTACATCAATAATTGGCGAGAAAATTATAAGAATATTTTGCCGGGTGATTTTTTAGCCGCTATGGACGAGAGAAAAGAAATAAAAAAATGGCGCAGTTACCACCGGAGTCCGGGACAGAGTATTTTAGTAGCCATTGACGGCGAGGTTTTAGGCTTTGCCGCTTACCGTCCGGATTATGACTTTCAGGATTGCCTGCATTTGGATTACTTGCACATTGCCTCTGCTCACCAAGGCAAGGGGGTTGGTAAAAGCTTGCTTTTTGCCGTGGGCCGTTATGCTTGGTACAGTGGCTACGATAAAATGAGCATCTACCATATAATTGGTAACCACCGGGCCAACGCCATTTACCGCCATTTGGGGGCCGTGCATTGCGGTGAATTTATCGATGATTTTCAGGGAGCTTCAGCCCCCTCGGTAAAACTAATCTGGGATAACTTAGACTGGGCCAGACCAACTAAGACGTTGAAAAAAGATTAAATATAGTAAGGTTAATTTATTCCGGTAAGGTAAGGTCAGAAAATATTTTGCTAACAATAGGAGGGAACTATGGAAAGTATTAAGAAAAGTAAACTGAGCTTCTTGGCGCTTTTAGCTGCTGTGGTAATTTTTTTAATCTATTTGTCAGCTGAGGTTCTAGCGGTGGAAGGCGATGATCTTTATACCTATAGAGTAGAGGGCGATAATGCGATTATTTGCCGTTTTTACAGTGGGGCCGCGGCAATTACTGTGCCCGATTCAGTAGACGGCTTAGGGGTTACTGCTATAGACCCTGAGGCCTTTAACCAGTGCCCTAATTTGCGCTACCTTACTTTACCCGACACGATTAATTATTTGCCCGATGATTTATTGCCCCAGGCCATAACGGTGTACAGTGAGGATAACGCTTATGTGGCAAACTATTGCCAGGCTAATAACTTGACCTATAAGGAGGCGGCAACGATTTCCGCGTTATCGTCAGTAACTTTTACTGATGTTAAATCTAATCACTGGGCTATTGACTATATCACAGATTTAGCCGGCAAGGGTGTTATTGAAGGCTATGGGGACGGCACTTTCCGGCCGGAAAATAGCATTAGCCGGGCTGAATTTGTAAAAATGCTGGCCGTGGCTTCTAAAGATGACCTTAGCGCCTTCAATGGTATTGCCAATTTTACCGATGTGGATAAGAATCAATGGTATGCGCCGTCTGTAGCTTGGGCGGAGAGTAAGCAAATCGTAAAAGGTTATGAGGACGGAAGATTTAAACCGGAGCAGAAAATTTCCCGCCAGGAAATGATGGTGGTGCAGAACCGCTTTGCCCAATATGTGGCAGCGGAACCTTTGCCGATTATTGTAAGTGAAATGATATTTGCCGATAGCTCAGAAATTGGCTCCTGGGCTGCTGAAGATGTTAAGGTTTTGCAAATGACCGGGGTAATTAATGGTAAAGAGCAAAACGCTTTAGAACCCCAGGGTTATTCCACCAGGGCCGAAGTTACCACAATGGTCAGTCGCTTCCTTACCCTGCTGGAAACTGATAACAGCTCCAACATTATTAAGGGCTTTACCTATATTCCCCAGGAAAAGATTTATTGGCGGGATGGCCTGGTCGTTAACGGCACTAATGACGCCTCTTTAGTGAACCAACACCTAATTAGCGCTTTAGCGCCTTACTGCCAATATCATAACGCCAAGGTGACGGAAAACAATGGTGTGGTAACGGTCACTTTATCCTCTGGCGCCTGGTTCCAGCTCACTATTGGCTCTAATCAAGTAAAGACCGATAGCGGCAGCGATATTACTTTGGCAGCGTCCGTAAACCGGCAAGGCAATGAATTAATGGTGGATATAACTGTCTTAGCCCCTCTCTTTGGCGATGAGGCCCGTATTTCCACCGATGGTACAGCAGTATTTGTTTATCCCCAAGGTAGGTCTGTTAATGAGGCAAACTGGCTGAAGGGTTACACTTCGTATGTATATAATAAGGAACACGCGGTTACTTCCCATACAGCGAACTATGGTCAATCTGGCCAGGGACGGAATTTATCCTACACTGTAGTGGGGCCTGCAAATTATACTAAAACTATCATGCTAGTTTTTGAGCAGCATGGTTTCGAGGACTCATATGCCCGTGACGGCCAGGTGTTGGTAGATACGGCTAAAAGGTTGATCAGCCACTATCAGCAGGCTAAAGTCTCGGAGTTCAATCAAAGCCGCTTTGTCATTGTGTCCTCCGCCAATCCGGACGGTTTGGCTGAGGGGTATACTAACAACGGGCCAGGCCGCTGTACAATAGTGGGTAAGGTGGACATGAACCGTGATTGGCCTACTAGTACTTACCAAAGATCAACTCAAGCTAGGTATTATACCCTTAGCCCTCTTTCCTGCCGGGAAACCCAGAACTTGCGGAATCTCATTACCAATATACAGCCTGACGTGCTATTAGATTGCCACGGTTGGCTCAATGGCGTTTACGGTGACAGGACCTTGGCGGATATCTTTAATCGGCAAATGGGCTTACCTAAAAAAAGCCTCTTTTCTACCAGCGGGTTACGGGCCACCGATGTAACCAATCTTTCCGCTGTTGAGGCTGACGCCGCCTATTTATCCGGTTTAGTGGGCTTCTCCGGTTATTTATCCGGCTATGGCTATGAACAGGGTATACGCAGCGCCTTGGTGGAATTTCCTTCACCTACGGGGATCAATTTTAATAAATTCCTCCAGTCTTTGACGGCAATTAGTAAGCTCTAAGACTGGGCTGATAACAGATAATAGAATATTAGCGCAAAACGCTGTATTAGGGGTTAGAATTATGGCATTTACAATAATTTATCCTCTGATGCAGCGTTTTCAGGTTTACGCTGTCAATTATTGGCTTTTTAGTATGGGCAAATAGTTTGTGGTAGGGCCGCCTTTGGCTGGGAACTTTGGAAAAAGTAAAGTATTATATAATAAATGTAAAATATAATTGACATTAAGTAATTTATATGGTACTATTAAGCCATGAGATAGAGGAGGTGCTATTCATGGATCATAGCATTTATTTTGTGGCTGGCATGGTACTAGGGTTAATATTTGTTGCTGTAGTATTCGCTTTGCTGGGTAAAATCCACCGCCGAAAAGGCGCTACCCCCCTTGTTGTGACTGACGCTGAATTTGATGAAAGGCAGAATTTAATTAGGTATAAAGCCTATAAGGAGGCCTTTAAGGTATTATGTTTTTATTTGGTAATTATCGGCTTTATTAAAAAGCTGACGGGTTGGGCTATTGGTGATTTTCTAACCCTCTCATTTATCGGCATAGTATTGGCTATTACGGTTTTTGCCATTATTTGTATCTGTAAAGACGCCTATCTTTCCCTGCGGGAGAGGCCCAAAAATACCATGATTTTTTTGTTGGCAGTAGCTGTTGTTAATTTTATTATGGGCATGATTATTTTTAGTAAGTTTGGTAAGGCTAGCGCTACATCTTTTTACCTTGATTGGTATTATATTAATTTTATCTGCGGTTTAATGCTGTTAATTATTACCGCCGTATATGCTGTTAAGCTATTTTGGGCTAAAAAGGCTGGAGATAGGGAGTGAGAACTATGAAGAATCTCAGCTTAAAGGCGGCTCGGGCAGCTATGGATATGTCACAGCAGGATTTGGCCGCGGCGGTTGGCGTGTCCCGGCAAACTATTAATGCTATTGAAAAGGGTGATTACAACCCGACGATAAACCTATGTGTGGCTATTTGCCGCGTTTTGAATAAAACCCTGAATGATTTGTTTTGGCCCCATAACTAGGAATACGCAAGTATAAGTTAATAGTGAAACCTAGCTGCGGCGGTTAGACGCACTAGTTTTCTTTGGCCCAGGATAGTGATTTACCCTGCATAACAAAGCCCCCATTGCCAAAAGTCATAGGAGCCTTGACATTTTTTAAGTAGTTGTTA
>DXZC01000156.1 GCA_019415505.1 Peptococcaceae bacterium
GTTTAAGGTATAAAGTATATTTTTAAATTCTTTAAGATTAACCAGAGAGTTTTTTAAGGCTGCCACATCACGGGGCGTACCGCTGCCAAAAGCAATGCGACCGGATAAACGTTCCAAGTCGCGTATTTCACTTAAAAAACTGCGCAATTCGTCAATGGCTAGGGGGGTATCAAACAATTCCTTTACAGCTTCCTGGCGCAAAAGAATTGTGTTGAGATCCAACAGGGGATTATTGAGCCAATCGCCAATAAGCCGCCGCCCCATTACACAAACGGTTTTATCCATCACCCAAAGGAGGGACCCCTTCTTTTTACCGGTAAATATGGTTTCGCTGATTTCTAAATTCCGCCGTGTGCTTTGGTCTAAGACCATATAAGTATTGGCGTTATAGTGTTCCGCTTTGGCAATATAACTTAAATACCGTTTTTGGGTTCTATTGAGAAATGACAGGGTTGCGCCAGCTGCTATTAAGGACAATTCCGGCAAAAAAAGTTGAGTTACGTCCTCAATTTGAAATTGCTCTTTCAGCACTTCTACAGCATTAGCCTTATTAAAATCCTCCAGGGGGAGTTCTGTTACTAAGCCGTCAAATACCTTCTTAAGCTTGTGCCGAAAAGCAACGTCATTATATAATTTTGTACTCACCAGCAGCTCTCTGGGACGCACCCTAAATATCTCATCAAATACTTGTACCTTATCCTCACCCCGTGAATAGATAAACTCCGTTACTTTAAATTCGCCGGTGGAAATATCCGTATAGCAAAAGCCCCAGTCGTCTTTGGAGCGGTATAATGCTCCCAAATAGTTATGGGAACTATCGGGTAGCATAGCGCTTTCTAAAACGGTACCGGGGCTTACTATGCGTATGACATCGCGCTTTACCAAACCCTTGGCGCTTTTGGGGTCTTCCATTTGCTCGCAAATTGCTACCCTAAACCCTTTTTCAATCATTTTTGCCAAATATCCGTCAACAGCATGGTGTGGTACACCGCACATGGGAATTTTACCTTCCTCCCCAGCGCTTCTCGCCGTTAAGGTTATATCCAAGGCCTCAGATACTGTTACAGCGTCATCGCCAAATACTTCGTAGAAATCGCCCATGCGGAAAAAAATGATGGCTTCAGGGTGCGCTTCTTTAGCAGCTCTATATTGCTGCATCATAGGTGTGGTTTTAGTGGACATCTATCTCTCCTTGTCCTATTTTAGTGGCAGCCTGCACAGGAAGCGCAGTCTGCGTCGCTGCATTCCGCCGGATCTTCGCCAGTGATAGCCTTGGATATCATAGAGTTAATTTTTTGTAATAAAAAGCCCAAGGTTTCCTGACTTTTATAGTATTCAGCAATTTTCATATTTTCCGACATCTTATCCTGAATTTCATTAAATTGAGTTAAGAGGTCAGATCCAGGCTCCTTGCCGTTTTCCTGTAGATGGTACAACTGATGCTGCATTTCAAAATAGGAATTTAGCAAAGTAGTGGCAGTGGCGTCAGCTTTTACAGCCTCTTCCTTGGCCTTAACTTCCTTTAATTCTTCACATTGTTCCAATGCATCCGCTAATTCCACGGCTTTTTCCAATACTTGTGACATAATTGTCCTCCTTAATTTTATATTAACCGGCCTTTTAATGACCAAGTGTTTGCCTCTGTTATTTCCACCTTAACAAGCTCGCCGGTGTAATCCCTTGACGGCGCAGTAAAGTGTACTAATTTATTGCCTTCCGTTCGACCGCTCTGTACAGCGGCATTATTTTTACTAATGCCCTCGCCCAATAATTCATATTTTTTCCCCAGCATTTCCTGGTTCTTTTTCAAGCTAATCTCATTTTGTACATCCATAAGTTTTAACAGACGTTGCTTTTTTATTGCTTGAGGAACTTGCTCCGGCATAGTAGACCCCGGTGTCCCGCTGCGAGGTGAATATATAAAGCTATAAACTAAATCAAACTCCAGGTTTTGTAGTAAATCTACAGTGGCTTGAAAATCACTTTCCGTCTCGCCGGGAAAACCGACAATAATATCAGTTGTCAAAACAGCGTCTGGGAAGCGTGATTTTATTTTTTCCAGTAATTCCAAGTAATATTCTCGGGAATAATGGCGGTTCATCTTAGTTAAAATGCTGCTGGAGCCTGATTGAGCCGGCAAATGAAAATGTCGGCATACCTTGGGGGAGGCAGCTATAGCGTCTATAATCCTATCGCCAAAGTCCTTAGGGTGGGAAGTCATGTAGCGTATGCGCTCTATACCGTCAACGTCGCTCACAGCGGCTATTACATCAGCAAAATCAGCGCTGCTTGCTAAACCTTTGCCATAGGAATTAACATTCTGGCCCAGAAGGGTAATTTCCTTTACTCCCTCTGCCGCCATTTGTTGAGCCTCATCTACAATATCCTTAAGCTCCCTGCTTTTTTCCCTACCTCTAACGTAAGGCACCACACAATAGGAGCAAAAATTATCGCAGCCATAGGTAATGGTAAGATAACCGCGAAAACTATCCACACGTTTATGAGTGCGTCCCTCGGCAATATCGTCCTCTATGTTGAAATCCAGAAAAGGCCCCTCACCTGTTTCCAGGCGTTCTAAATAGCGGGGTAGCTTGTCCAAACTTCTGGTACCTAAAACAATATCAATATGTTTTCGTCTCGCTAAAACTTCTTCCACCTTGGCGCTATTAGAAACCATACAGCCTACAACTATCACTTTTAAAGTAGGTTTTAAGCGTTTGGCTAATATAAGGCTATCAATAAACCCGTTAATCTTTTTTTCAGCCGTATCCCGAATTGAACAAGTATTAACCACCACGATATCGGCAGACGCCACATTGTCAGTCTCTTGATAACCTAGCTTTTCTAATAGCGCGCCAATAAATTCAGAGTCATGCTGATTCATCTGGCAGCCAAAAGTTCTGATAAAATACTTCATTAATACCTCTATTTTTGTATTACGTTATATCATATTATTATACCATTATTTTTTTTATTTGGCTAGTTATTTTCCCGTAATTTACCTTGAATAAGGTTCTTCCAACCATTGTTTTTCCTCTGCTACCGTAAGGGCCACATGGGGAGAAAATTTTTCTTTTATATTGCGCTGAAAGTCAGCTAACATCTCAAAACTAACACAGCAAAATATTGCGGCGTTGTTTTCATATTGAATGTGGTCGATTGCATAATTATGCCGGATTAGATAGTTTTCCACCTTGCCCAATATTTCGTAATCCATAAATAAAGTTACCATGCAGGCCGGTACTAAATAGCTTTTATCAGCTGCGTCCAGAGCTAATTGGGCGCTTTTTCCGTAAGCGCGGACAAGCCCGCCGGTACCAAGGAGAATACCGCCAAAATATCTGGTTACAACAACGGCTACATTGCTTAACTTTGTGCCTTTAATCGCTTCTAATACAGGTTTTCCCGCTGTACCAGCGGGCTCCCCGTCATCTGAGCTTCTTTGAATTGCGCCGTTTTCTCCCACGCTAAAGGCGTAAACATTGTGGGTAGCGTCCCAATAGCGTTTACGTATGTCAGTGATGAAATTTCTAGCCTCGTCCTCCGTGGCTACTTTGGCGGCATGACTGATAAAACGGGATTTTTTTTCCGTAAATTCCGCCGTACCGTTTCCCGTTAAAACTATTTTTTTACTCATAATGCGACCTCAATAATATTTTAACATATGATAAGCAAAAATTCTAGTGCCGCTACATGACCTTATAACCAAGAAGCCCAGAGTAAAGCCTTTTAACCGGATGAAAAATGCAGACCAAATGATCTGCATTTTTTATTTAAATTTCTTCATTCTCTAATTTCTCAGACTCTTTGGCTATTTGCTGTATACCGTCTCGAATCCGGTCAAAGCCCTGATCGATATTAAGCAGCTTATCACCGTCTACATTATAATTCAAAAACAGACGCTCCATTTTTTCGGTAAGCTCCTGGATTTTCTGGGTGACTTCCACAAATTTAGCAAAATTAGAGCTTCTAATAGCTTGGCGAAACTTAGCGACGTCAGTTTTAATGAAGTCAACTAACTCTTGTTCATTGGCAAAGGAGCCATGGGATATGGGATAAGGGTGCACCCTTTGCAAAAAGTATTCATTATTAACATTAACATTATAAGCGTAAGCTAAACTGTAGTCGTCCCGCAGTTTGAAAATAATATAGTACTGAAAACCGGCAATCTTAGTTACTTCACTGGCTCCGGCTTGACGTAAAAGCACCTCTATCATCGAACCCTCTATAGCGCTGGGATCCATATATTACACTCCCTTCATCTAAAACCTGTATTAAAACCTGATAAGTAAGTAAATAGTAGATATGGCAATGGATAGAAGCATCAGAGGATATCCCACTTTAAGATAACTAATAAAGGTTATGGGATAACCTTGCTTATTGCTTATCCCGGATAGTACCACATTAGCGGAAGCCCCAATCAAGGTGCCATTACCGCCTAGGCAAGCCCCCAGGGAAACAGCCCACCACAGGGGAGTTACATCTATAC
>DXZC01000157.1 GCA_019415505.1 Peptococcaceae bacterium
TAATAGGCAAATTATTTTACCACGAGTTTTAAAGTTTAATAATTGCATTTTTTAATAACAACTGGCAAAGGGATAGTATAATTTTTATATAACTTGAAAACATTGCTATGTCCTATTGACATATCTTATAATACTAGTTCAGATTTACACTATATAGAAAAAATCGCCTAGCTAGGGTCATGCTCTACCCTTTTCCCTTATTGGCAGAGCTCAAAAGCGGACATACAGCGTGGCAGAATCCCTTGCAAGTAGCTAATGGCAATACCGTAATTAGTCATAGGCACTCCAGCGGCGGCAGCCTGACCAAGGCGATAACGCACCTCCCGGCGGTTAAGGGTACAGGCGCCGCAGTGAATTATCAATTTGTAGGGCGCGAGATCCAGAGGAAATTCCGTGCCGCTGGTAAAGTCAAAAGTTAGCTTTTTATTGGTATGCCGCCGCAGCCAGTTAGGTAGTTTAACCGTGCCGATATCCTCGCATTGGCGGTGATGAGTGCAGCCCTCGGAAATTAAAACCCGGTCATTATCCCTTAAATTGTCAATGGCCTTCGCTCCCTCAGCCATGGCATATAATTCCCCTTTATGCCGGGCAAACAAAATTGAAAACGAGGTCAAGGGCACTGACTCCGGAACCACGGCGGAAACGCGGGCAAAGGCTTGACTGTCGGTAACAACTAAACGAGGCGGCTCCGCAAAGCGGGCTAAGGCCGGCGCCAGGGAGTCCTCCTGCACCACTAAAGCCAGACTATTATGATCCAAAATCTCCCGTATAGTTTGTTGCTGGGGCAAGATCAACCGTCCCTTGGGAGCGGCGGAATCCACCGGCACCACCAAAACCACGAGGGAGCCAGGGGTCAGCATATCGGCTATAATCGGGAAGCTATGGCTCTCCGCCACTGATTTAGAGGCAATAAGCTCCTTTAATTCATGGATATGTAAGTTGCTGGTGGCGCTGATAAAAATGGTATCCGCTTCACAAGACTGGGGCAAGCTGGGCAGCATATCGGCCTTATTCATGGCAATAATATATGGAATCTTCTCAGCCTTGATCTGAGCCAGAATATCATTATCGTACTCACCCAAGCCCTTAACGCTATCTACCACCAACACGGCAATATCCGTTTTGCGTAAAACCTGGCGGGCCTTGGCTACCCGCAATTCACCTAGATCGCCCACATCGTCTAAACCCGGCGTATCAATAATAGTTACAGGCCCCAAAGGCAATAGCTCCATAGACTTAGATACAGGGTCGGTGGTGGTTCCCAAAACCGGGGAAACAATGGCTAAATCCTGGCTGGTAATGGCGTTTATGACGCTGGACTTGCCCGCATTACGGCAACCAAAGATCC
This sequence comes from Peptococcaceae bacterium, assembly GCA_019415505.1. Classification (GTDB taxonomy): domain Bacteria; phylum Bacillota; class Dehalobacteriia; order UBA7702; family UBA7702; genus Cryptoclostridium. The sequence goes on from DXZC01000157.1 coordinate 1,349, forward strand.
CAATATGCGCCCGCTGGCCGGTGGGGGTACTATTTAAGCCCATAACATCACTCCTTTAAAAACGAAAATCCCTTTGGCTCCCCTCAGCAATGGCCTGTAAATTTCTTTGGGCTATAGCTTTAATCTTTGCACTGGGAATGTTTTGCAGTTCAGCGGCAATTAATTTTCCCCCCAGGGCCTTAGTGTCCGGGGAGGCATAATCGGATAAATATTCCTGAAGGGTCATCAAGGCGTTGGGGTGGCAGCAGTTCAAAATTTTACCGCTTTTACACAGGGACATAAAGCGGTCGCCAGTGCGCCCTTCCCGGTAGCAGGCTGTACAAAAACTAGGAATATAGCCCATTTCCATAAGCCAAAGAATAATTTCATCCAGGGTTCTGGTATCGCTAAGGTCAAACTGGGCTGAATTTTCATAAGCGGGTTCCTGCTCATAGTAACCCCCTACAGAGGTACGACTGCCACCGCTAATCTGGGAAATCCCTAAATGCAGCACCCTTTCCCTGCTTTTCTGGGATTCTCGCGTGGAAACTATCATGCCGGTATAAGGCACGGCAATGCGAATGCAAGCTACCAGTTTAGCGAAAATATCATCATTCAGGCTATTCTGGAAATCCTTTAAGTCAATATCATCAGCGGGACAAAGCCGCGGCACGCTAATGGTATGAGGACCAACGCCGAATACTGCCTCAAGATGCTCCGCATGCATCAATAAGCCGGTGAACTCATAGCGGTACTTGTCCAAGCCAAAGAGCACTCCCAGGCCAACATCGTCAATGCCCCCGGTCATCGCCCGATCCATGGCCTCAGTATGGTAGTCATAATCATGCTTGGGGCCGGTGGGATGCAGCTCCAAATAACTCTCCTTATGGTAGGTTTCCTGAAAGAGTATGTAGGTGCCAATGCCGGCGTCCCGCAGCTTACGGTAATTATCCACGGTAGTAGCGGCAATATTCACATTTACCCGGCGTATAGCGCCGTTCTTATGCTTAATGCCGTAAATAGTATCAATACTTTCCAAGATATATTCAATGGGATTATTTTTCGGATCTTCGCCGGCCTCCAAAGCCAAGCGCTTGTGGCCCATATCCTGCAAGGCCACAACTTCTCTTTCAATGTCCTGCTGAGAGAGCTTTTTCCGGGCAATACTTTTATTCTTACTGTGGTAGGGGCAATAGGTGCAACCGTTAATACAATAATTGGAAAGATACAAGGGCGCGAATATTACAATGCGGTTACCGTAAAAGTCTTTTTTAATTTGCTCCGCCAATTCGTACATTTCCCGATTTTTATCCTCTAGTTCACAATCGAGTAAAACGGCGGCTTCGCGGTGGGATAGTCCTTTTCTAGCCCTGGCTTTATTTAAAATATCGTCAATAAGTTCCCTATTATTCTTATTCGCTGCGGCATAGGCCAGGGTTGATAAAATTTCTTCATGGTCAATAAATTCCGTCGCTTTTTTAGATAATGGATTATACATGGCATTTCTCCCTTTCTTTCTAAAAATCTCCCCGTGAGACTAATATTTCATAACCGATCTTTTCCATATCCGCTTTAATATTTTCTATTTCAACAGCGCTTTCTAAGCCGCTGAATTTTTTATGGTCATATAGCTGGTAATTTTCACAGGCGTAAGCTGGCGACAAGTTGGGCATAATCACGTTTGCCCCAGCTAAAATACCAAGCTCCCGCCCCTGAGGGTCAATAGTATTCAAGGCAGTAGTTGCAGGCAGGAGCAATCTGGGCTCCATCAGGCGCAGAAGGCCCAGGAGAAAGAGGGTCAGTTCCAAAGAGCCCGCTGGTTTCTGGGCAAATGCGGTTTGATGATGAGGAATAAAAGGCCCTATACCCACCATTTGGGGGCGAAACCTTTGTATAAACATAAGGTCCTCCACCAGGCAGCTGTTATTCTGATAGGGCGAGCCGACCATAAACCCAGTACCCACCTGGTAACCCAAATCTTTCAGGTCTGTCAAGCAGCGGTGGCGCCGCTCCCAAGACATGGAGGCTGGGTGCAACTTAGCGTAATGACCGGGCGAATAAGTTTCGTGGCGCAATAAATAGCGGTCAGCCCCGGCCAAACGCAATTTCTCATAAACCTCCCGGCTCTTTTCCCCTACCGACAAGGTAACGGCCACTGCGGGATAGCGCTCTTTGATCGCCCGGACAATTGCCGCTAAATAATTATCGTCAAAAGCCGGGTCCTCGCCGCCCTGGAGCACAAAGGTACGAAAACCTAAATTGTAGCCCTTGTCGCAGCAGTCGAGAATTTCCGCTTTAGCTAAACGATAACGGTGTAAAGACTTATTGCCCTTACGTATGCCGCAATAATAGCAATTATTATGACAAAAGTTTGATATTTCAATAAGCCCTCTAATATAAATACCGTTACCGAATTGCTCTTGGGCCACAGCTCTACTGCGCTTAAACAGGTATTGGCTCAGTTCCTCATTTCTAGCGTCCAGCAGTAATTGCCATTCCTCTGGACTTAGATTCTTATGCTCTTCTAATTTATCAATTAATTCTTTCATTATTTATCTCGACTTGTTTTACTGTAAACAGTTTTGGCGCTAACCCCTGGCAGCATACCTATTTTACCGGAAACCGAGCTGATAACGTCATTGGGGGCGTCCAGCGTGACGCTGATAATGGAAACGCCTCTCTCCGCATAGGGGATTCCCATACGGCCAATAATATAAGTACGGTATTCACTCAAAATCTTGTTAATTGTTTCTGCCGCAGCCACTTCTTCAACAATAATTCCCATTAAGGCTATGCGTGTTTCCATAATTACCTCCTCAAATTCACCGCCAAAACTAAAAATGCCTCCGCGCTTAGGCGCAGAGGCATAAAGGGGTCTATAACCCCTAATTATTCCTTTTCTACACGCCTTCTTACTCAGGAACGAACCTTTATAATCAGTGCTTTTCTAATATATAACACAGGAGTCAAAAAATTACAAGTGATTTTTTCTACATAAACCTAGATTTTTTTGCTCTAACTACCTTGTGCGGAAAAAGAACCAAAATATTAGCGATGAGATAATGGCCGATACTTGGAGGTTAACAGGAAAAAACAAAAAGCAATAATCTACTTTAAAT
>DXZC01000158.1 GCA_019415505.1 Peptococcaceae bacterium
TATATCAACTAAAGGAGAAATCATGGACCGCACGGAAAGAAAGATTACGAAAATTAGCCGCACTGCCCAAAGGTTCACATCCCACGTTTTAAAGGACTTTGGTCTTGGCACCTCAGAATATGAACTAATACACTGCGTACGTCATAATCCCGGTATTAGCCAAGCTAAAATCAGCGAAAAATTAAAATTGGATAAGGCGGCAGTGGCCAGGTGTGTGGCGGGGCTAATAAAAAAAGACTATCTAGTAACACAACCGGACCCCCAGGATAAAAGGGGGAAAATGGTCTTTGCCACCGCTAAATCTGAAATAGTCAAAAATTCTAAGTCAGATGTGGAGTCTTTTTATTATGAATGGTTAACCCAAGCAATAGACGAAGACGATTTTAAGGTTTTTCTCCGTGTTTTGGACATCATATATTTAAGAAGCAAAAACCAGCGCCAAAGAAATTTTCAAGAGGTATTGGCAGCGGAGGAGCAACGCCATGTTTGACAGAATTAACCTAAAACCAGTTGATAAACCCGGGAAAATGGCCAGCTATTGGCACAAGGAATGGCGGGTAATTATAATTGTGGCCGTATCCGGTATCCTTTTTAACGGCAGTATGTCTCTTATTCCCACTTTACAAGGTAAATTACTGGATACGGTTATTTACCGGGCGGGACTCAACGAAATGCTCAAACAGGCGGCTATTTTTCTGGCCGTTGTTCTCGCCATTCAGCTTTTACGAACTGTTAAACGCTATAGCGTTCGGGTTTTTGCCAATAGAACCAGCGCCGTAATGCGCAGAATAATATATAATGCTATTCTGCACCGTAAATTTGACGAACTTATGCTGGAGAATACCGGCGATTTGATGAATAAGGCTGTCAATGACGTGGACCTCTGCGTGGAGGGAATGCGTAAAGCAACAACAGAAGTTTTTGATACCGGCGTCTTAATGGCAGGTTATCTCATAACCATGTTATTTTACGATTGGCAAATTACCCTACTCGCCGTTATATTTATCCCCATAGCTATGTACCTGGCTGAACGCCTTAAGGTTGTAATCGTCAAATATAATCGTGCAGCCAGAGAGCAAAGTAGCGTGGTAGCCCAATTAACCTACAGCAATGTCGAACATGTTATGGTTTACAGAATTAACGGCGTTATGCCCCTCAAACAGCTAGAGTACCAAAAAGAGATAGAGGACTTAGAGGCTAAAGCTAAACGGGCAAATGTTTTGGAAAACTCAATGCAGCCAATCTATAAGGCCATAGCAATGCTGGGTATTGCCGCGGTACTCTATTTAGGCGGCAAAAAGGTGATAGATGGGGCATGGACAGTCGGCGCCTTTACAGCTTATGTCACTATCTTCAGCTCCTTGGCCTTAAAGGCCAGCAGGGCGGCGCGACTATTTAACTCCTATCAAAAATCCTTGGTGTCCTGGCGGCGCCTCAAGCCGTATTGCGCTGGCTATCAGGAAACAGAACTCCAAGATCCTCCGCCAAGTGGTACTGGTGAAATTATTTGCCGCGATTTGGAGTTCAGCTACCCAAACAGTGACCGCGTTATCTTAAAAAACATCAGTTTCCAGGCTAATAGAGGAGATTTTATCGGAATCACAGGACCGGTGGCCAGCGGCAAGTCCACATTAGGACTAGCCCTTACCGGGGTCTACCCCTATAAGGGCAAAATCCAATTAAATCATCGGGAATTAAATAGCCTCACTGAGTTTCAACGTAGTTGCCTCATCAGTTACCAAGGACATAAGCCCTATTTACTCTCAGATACTATTTACCATAATATTACTCTGGGCGAAGATGGCGATATAGAAAGTGTTCTGGCGGATGTTTGTTTTGCCGAGGATATTGCCACCATGCCCCAAGGCGTTAATACCTTAGTGGGCAATAATGGCGTTAGACTCAGCGGCGGCCAACAGGCCAGAATATCCTTAGCCCGCGCCTTATGGCATAAAGCCCCTATCGTTATTTTAGACGACCCCTTTGCCGCGGTGGATTCAGCTACAGAGGCGCAAATAATGAAAAACCTGCGGACTAAGTATTCTGACCGGACCTTTATCATTATTTCCCACCGTTTATCATCCTTCCCAGAGCTGACCAAGGTATTGTACTTAGACAAAGGAACGGCTGTCATCGGTACTCACCGGGAATTATTAGCAACCTGCGATAACTATCGGGAGCTCTACGACTTACAAAAGGAGAGTGACCAATGACAAGTATGAAAAATATTCTCTTTAATACTATTCAGGAAAACAAAGGCCGGGCTATTCTGCTTGTAGTCATAATATTTTGCGTAGTGGCTGTCACTCTAGCTCCCCCTCAGCTCCTGCGGCTAATTATTGACAATAACTTGAACAATAGTACCACTAAAGGCTTAGGTACTTTAGTAGCTCTCTACCTTCTCGCCCTGTTGCTCATTGGGTTTTTAGATTTTCTCAAGGGCTGGCTGCTGACTAGTTTAGGGCAACGGGTAATTTGTAAAACCCGTGGTGCCATGCTGCAAAAACTTGAAAAGATACCGTTGGGTTATTTCACCAAAAATAGTTCCGGTTCCATTACCTCAAGATTTACCACGGATACGGAAAGCATCAATACCCTGTTTGCCGATGGTATTATCAGTATGGTTATTGATTGCCTAAAAATTATCGGTATAGTTATTTCCATAGCTATATTTAGCGCCGGATTAGCCATGACAGTGCTTATCTTAATACCAATAATTTTTGGGGTAACGCGCCTGTTTCAAAAGAATATGCTCAAAGCCCAAACAGCTAACTTAGAACAACTAGGCTTGGTTAGCAACCACGTTTCAGAAAGCGTGAAAAATGTCCAAATGATTAAAATTTATTACAAAGAAAACTACATGGAAAACCTTTTCTGCCAGCGTCTAAGAGAGAATTACCGTACTAAGCAGACAGTCAACCTTTTTGACTCCTGTTACGCCCCGTCAATTCAAATCCTACGGGCAATAGCAGTGACTATTGTAGTTTTACTCAGCAGTGAACACCTTCATGTCCTGGGTATTTCCGCCGGTATGCTGGCTGCCTCCATAGAATTGCTGCGCAATCTCCTCTCCCCCATTGAGTCATTAGGTATGGAACTGCAAAGCATTCAACAAGGCATATCTGGCATTCGCCGTATAGACCAATTCATCGCTTTGCCAGAGGAAAGCAAAGATAATAACCTAACGGCGGCTGATATTATTGGCCCCCATGGCAACGTACAGGTGCGCCTTGAGAATGTCAGCTTTGCTTATGACCAAGGAGCAGAAGTCTTACAGGATATTTCTTTTACCGCGGAACCTCACACCAGCGTCACCCTGGCTGGCAGAACAGGGGTGGGTAAAACTACTTTAATGAATTTAATGTTGGGGCTTTTAACGCCGCAACAAGGCGCTGTTTATATTAATAACACCCCGGCTAAAGCTATACCCGACCAGGAAAAACGTCTGATTTTCGGCCATGTGGAGCAGAATTTTCAATTTATACCTGGCAGCATTAGCCAGCAAATAACCTTGGGGGACCCTAAAATCAGCCAGTCCCAGGTAATAGAAGCTTGTAAATTCACGGGTTTGCATGAAACAATTATAAACCAACCGCAAGGTTACGCTACCGTAATAGAAAACGGCAGTGAATTCTCCCAAGGGCAACGCCAGTTACTGGCCATAGCCAGAGCAATTGTTACCAACCCCCCTGTCCTCTTACTGGACGAAATAACCGCTAATTTAGATTCCACCACCGAGGATAAGGTTGTCAGCGTACTTAACCGCGCCTGTGAAAACAGAACGATCATCAGCATCTCCCACCGCAGCACCTCCATAGTTAATTGCGATTACCTCGTTATGCTGGAAAACGGCAAAATCATTGCCCAGGGAGCTCCCGCCCAAATACTCGCCTAACAGTTAAATAACTAAATTTCTCTATAAAAATGAATAATTAAACGAGTGAAAAAATAAAGATAGATTGCAGTATCAACAAAAGAGTGTTAAAATTAAAAGCATCAATAGATTCAAGTAGGTTAACTAAGTTAGCGAAACGAATAAAGGAGATGTTATAATGGAAACCCAAAAGACTGCAATTTTAGTTGTGGATATGCTCAACGATTTTGTCACCGGAGCTTTAAAATGTGACCGTGGCCTAGCTATTGTGCCCCAGACTGCCAAGCTGCTGGACGCCGCCCGTCAAGCCGGGGTTAAAGTGATATTCTGCAACGACGCTCATTTAAAAGGTATTGACCACGAGTTGAAGCTATGGGGCGACCATGCTATCGCGGGCACTAAAGGAGCTGAAGTAATTCCTGAATTGCACCTGGGCGCAGAGGACTATGTAGTTCCCAAAAGACGCTATAGCGGCTTTTTCCGTACGGATTTGGAACTCCTACTCCAGGAATTGGGAATTGACACTGTAATAATGACCGGTC
>DXZC01000159.1 GCA_019415505.1 Peptococcaceae bacterium
TCTGGTATTGATATAGGTTTAGGCGTGGAGCTCAAGGAAATTCAGGAGGGACCAACAGCCGTCTACCAATGGCAGGGCCAAGAACACCGCCTACAAACTGACGCAATTTTATTAGCCACCGGCCGCATACCTAATACAGCTGAGCTTAACTGCCCTGCCGCCGGCATAGACCTAACAGACCGGGGCGCTGTTAAGGTAGACGACAAGTTGCGGGCTTCCGCTCCCCAGGTCTGGGCCATGGGCGACGTAACAGGCGGCCAGCAACACACCTACATTTCCTTGGATGACTCCCGCATCGTTTGGCAGCAGCTTGTAAACGCTGGCAAAGAATACACTACCCTCAAGCGGAAAAATGTGCCCTATAGCGTTTTTCTTTCCGTGCCTTATTCTCGGGTTGGACTAAACGAACAAGAGGCTAAGGCTGCAGGTTATACAGTAAAGGTTAGCAAGCTGCCAACGGCAGCTATCCCCAAGGCTCAGGTTTTAAAGGCAACATCAGGAATTTTGAAGGCCATTATTGACGCAAAATCCCACAAAATATTGGGGGCAATGTTACTTTGCGCGGAATCATATGAGACGATTAACGTAATAAAGCTGGCCATGGACTTAGGGGCTGATTACACGGTTCTACAAGACCAGGTCTTTACCCACCCCACCATGACAGAAGCCCTAAACGACCTGTTCACCATTTAATCCACAATTTAAGGAGCCAATATTATGCAGCAAAGAACTATTACACTGTTTTTGGCGGTTCTCTGTATTTGCCTCTTGGCAGCCTGCTCAGAAACGGAGGACGTTTCCCAGACCGCTTCAGACCAAGCTTCCCCGTCCGGCGAGGCAACGGATGAGGCGGCATATCGTAAAATCACTGCCGCGGAAGCTAAAGAAATGATAGATGGCGGTAATGTTACAGTGGTAGACGTGCGCAGCGCGGAGGAGTATGCCACAGGGCATATTCCCGGGGCAATACTAACTCCCAACGAATCTATAGGTGAGGAACAACCGCCCAACCTCCCGGAGAAAGACGAGGTACTTCTGGTGTATTGCCGCACCGGCGTTAGGAGCAAAGAGGCCGCCCACAAATTGCTTAACCTAGGCTATACCAAAGTTTACGATTTGGGCGGGATTGTTGACTGGCCTTATGACATAGAAGGCGGTGAAGATGATGAACAGTGATTTTATTGTAGCTGTCCACGCCATGATTTTTCTCTATCACAAGGGTGAGGGCAACACAATTTCCAGCGAAGCGCTGGCGGAAAACATTTGCACAAACCCTGCCCGGGTTAGAAGGATTATGGCAAAAATGAAAAAAGCGGAACTTGTCCTCACCAAGGAAGGTAGAACCGCGGGCGGTTACTCATACCCGCCGAACCGCCATATTACCCTGGGGGACATAAGCGCCGCCTTGGGGGTAAGCTTTGCCAATTTTAACTGGCGCAGCGGTGATAAGGAAAAAGCCTGTTTAATTTCCTCCGGTATGTCAGATTACATAGATAAACTACAAGGGGAACTAAACCGCCAGTGCCATAATTATTTGGCAACTGTCAGCATAGACCAGGCGGAGAAAGAGTTAACATTAAGTTTGGGCAAAGAAACATTATGATACTAACCTAAAAAACCGTACCTTTAGATTTCTTAAAGGTACGGTTTTTTTAAATTTGTGATTAAGTTAAGGCCAGTTTTAAAGATAAAATTTTAGGTTAACACGGCTATCAAGGACGTTGCAAAACCGTGATACATTTATATTCCTCCGCGTCGTCCTCACTTGCTAAGTATTTAGCGGACAATTCAGGGCAAACTTGCAAGCCTGAGGCTATTATGGCCCTATTGATATCGTCTTCCGTATAAATTGCCAGTTTATGGGTTTCCTCTATTTTGTCAAACCGTTGGTCCTGAGCCTTAATAAAGGCGGTATAATCCATTACAGCCTCCGCGCTGTCGGTTAAGGACACAGCCCAAAGTAAATAATCAGCGCCGTGGACTTCATAAAAATTGCCAATATCCGCCAAATATTCAAAGTAATCCGGTGAGCGGTGGGTAAATACCAGGTGGCCTCCGCTGGCTAAATTAAGGTAGCTTTGCTTTAAAAAGTCCTGAAAAGCCTCTAAACCGTCTAAATGGTGTACTGTATCACCTAAGGCATAAATAAAATCATAGCTCCCCGCCTTGGCATAGGTACACATATCTCCCTGGTAAAGCCTGGCTTTCAGCCCTTGATAGCGAAGCTTACCGGCTAATACCTCCAACATTGGCCCGGAGATATCCAGGGCGTCCACTTTATGACCGTTTCGCAAGAGGGGCAACAAATGGCCGCCGCTGCCAGCGCCTAAATCCAAAATACGCTCAGCCTGTAAATCCTCAATTAAGTAATGTAAGGCTTTGGCCTCGTCATCATAGGCCATAAAATCCATAAATTCATCATAGTAGGGGGCTAAACTGTCGTAGGCTTTCATTATTCCGGGGTTTCCTCTCCTGACTCTGGATTTTCCTCGCCGGCTGATTTTTCCTCAGGCGGCAATTCTTGGCCGTCTGCATCAAAACGGGTGAATACTGCATCCTGCCAAAGACGGGGCAAATTAAAGTAGTCATTTTCCTCAGGCATAAAGATATGCGCCACTAAATCGCCGTAATCTAGCAGAATCCAACCGCCGTTTTCATAGCCTTCCACTCGCAGGGGCCTTACACCTTGAGCTTCTAATTGTTCCATTATCTCGTCAGCAATGGCTTGAGTTTGGCTGCGGTTGCTGCCCTGGGCGATAAAAAATATATCCGCTATTTCCGTAATATCCTCTACGTCCAGGAATAATAGGCCATAACCCTTTTTAGAAACCGCCGCGTCTTTAGCTATTATTGCTTTTTCTTTTCCTAGCATTAAGTATTCTCCTTTAATAAATTTTCCCGCAATGCTAACGTTGTAGCATGAGGCTCTAGCCCTCTGCCGCGTAAGTATTGTATTGATTGTTCTATACCGCCGATTAAAGCTTGATCTAAATTACAGAACGCCAGGCGGCGCAGCTCCTCTACCCCGTCATATTGACGCAAAGGTTCAATTTCATCAGCGATAAAAATTATTTTATCCAAAAGGGACATTTCCACAGCGCCCAGGGTATGCTTTGCCATGGCTGAGAGGATTTCCTCATCAGCTATACCGTAGTTTTCCTGGGCAATAACAGCGCTGACAAAGCCATGTAGTAAAATAGGGTGTTGCCGCTCCTGTTCAGATATGGCGCCGCCGTATTCTGCCGTTAAGGCCAATAACTGTTCCCCAGGCAGCTCCCTGGCAATATCGTGGAAAATGCCGGCCAGATAAGCCTTCATAGGGTCCGCTCCCCAGCGTATAGCTAGGTCATAGCCATACGCGCCCACGGAACGGCAATGCTCCCAACGCCGGGAGGAAAGTGGTTTTACCAATATCATTCTCAATTTTCCTTATATTATATTTCAACCATAATTAGTTGGTGATGGTAACGACAATTTAGCTAATCCTAATTGGGCTGTAACCATCTTATATTTTAATCCCGGCGGTAAAGTCCCTGTTTTTGGATATAGCTTTCCACCGGCTCGGGCAACAGGTATTTAATGGTTTTACCCGCCGCCGTCATATTTCTAATCTCCGAGGAGGAAATAGCCAAGGCCGTAACTTTGAGGGGAAATATCCGTTCCCTGTATTGGGGCGGTAATTGGGCGTCCCATTCAAAATTAAAACCAGGGCGGGTGGCGGCGATAAAACAGCATTTACTCATTAATTCGTCCACTTTATGCCAGGACATAAGAGCTTTAATAGCATCGGCGCCGGTAATAAAGAAAATTTGGGTTTCCCGCCCGTATACTCGTAAAAATTCCGTCACCGTATCGGCGGCATAGGAATAACCTTCTCGCTCCACCTCCACGCGAGATAGAGAGAAATGAGGATTAGAGGCTATAGCTAATTCCACCATAGCGCAACGGTGGCAAGCCGGAGAGATGACAATATCCTTTTTATGGGGCGGCGCACCGGAGGGCACAAAGACTACTTTATCCAGATTAAATTGTTGCAAAGCGCCTTCTGCTGTTACCAAATGGCCGTAGTGAATGGGGTCGAACGTGCCGCCCATTATGCCAATTCTTTTCATAAATTGCTACCTTTTAGTTACTGTTTCTAATTTATTGCTTCTAGTTTATTACCCTTTTTTATTACCCTCTAATTTGACCTGTGCCGTAAATTACATATTTTTCCGAGGTCAGGGCGTTCAAACCCATGGGGCCCCGGGCATGGAGCTTCTGGGTACTAATGCCAATTTCCGCCCCAAAGCCGAATTCGTTGCCATCCGTAAACCTGGTAGAGGCGTTAACATACACAGCGGCAGCG
>DXZC01000016.1:0-3101 GCA_019415505.1 Peptococcaceae bacterium
AATGTATACATTTTGATATGGTGTATAATCTTATTAATAGAGTATATTTTTACGGTATATTTACAATATACTGTATTTTTTTACGTAATATTAGTTTCTCTAATTTTATATATTGTCGGGCACGTCCCCCAAATAGATATTGGCGGAGCCTTGTCCCTCAAAGGAAAAGACCATTTCCTGTAAATTACAAAGGCTTTCCCTAACCTTAGACTGGGCTTTTTCCGGCACATAAAATAGGAGAAACCCGCCGCCGCCGGCCCCTAGCAGTTTACCGCCTAAAGCTCCGTTTTTCAGGGCCAGTTCATAGGACTCGTCTATAACTGGGTTTGTGATGCTCTTTGCTAGGGTGCGCTTTAAACGCCAGCCCTCGTCCAGAATTTCGCCAACTGCGTCAACGCGGTTGTTTTCTAACGCGGCTTTAAAGTCCCTGGCTAAATCGCACATTTTTAACTGGTTTTTTTCTTTCTCTCCCGCGGTGACATTTTGTTGCTGTTCCGATAATATTTCACTGGCCGAACGTACGCCGCCGGTAAAGAACATGAGCAGGTTATTATCCAGCTTATGTTTTGCCTCATTGGACATTAAGATTGGGTCCACAAAGACAGAACCGTCTTTATTGAAGGAATAAAAATTAAGACCGCCATAGGCGGACGCGTATTGATCCTGTTTACCAATGGGTTCGCCGAGACGGTTTATTTCATAATCGCAGGCTTCCTCGGCTAAACGTGATTTAGAGACGAATTTACCTCTATAACTGTAGATTGTCTGTAGTAAGCCAACCATAAAGGCGCTGGAAGAACCCAACCCCGTGCCCGCTGGCACATCAGCCATATTGGAAATATCTACCCCGCTCAGGTTGAAGTCTGTAAGTACTCGTTTAAAGTATTTGTGTTCAATTTGGGATAAATTGTTGACAGTCTCTGTTTTAGAGTATTTTAGAATAGTCGATTTAGGATCAAAGGAGGGATGAATGGCTATATAAACGTATTTATTGATTGTTGTACCAATAGTACAACCGCCATGTTTTTTGTAAAATGATGGTAAATCACTGCCGCCGCCACAAAAACTAATCCTAAAGGGCGTCCTGGTAATTATCATTGTTCATACCTACACTTTCTCTCTTTTCACACTTTTTACAGCTATTTTATTAGGCATAATATTTTTTTACAGCCCTTATAGCATAATTAGAAAAGTAATAAGCGGCCCGCAGCAGGGGAATGCCCTCTACTTTTCTGAGAACCCGCCATCTTGCCGCGGCGCCTTTGCGCTTGTTATGGGAGCGTGAGCCGTCCATTAAGCGGTAATCACATAACACTTCCCTTAGACCCCGTGCTATGGCGCCATCCTTTAGCAATTTAAGCCAATAGCAATAATCCTCGCATAAACCTTGGGGCATTTGGTGCTTTTTGGCAATTTCCGACCTTACTACCGCGGTTGACATACCGATAACATCTTCTTTTAATAAAGCGATATAATCGGTTTTTTCCGGTACCAGATAAGGCTTCTTAGTTTCACAGCCCGCCATGTTTACAAATCTGTAGGAGGTATAACAAATATCGCAGCCGTTAGCTGCCATATAGTGAATTTGTTTTTCTAATTTATCGGGCGCCCAAATATCATCGCTATCTAAAAAGGCGATATATTGCCCCTGAGATTTGGCAATACAAAGGTTACGGGCATAGGCAACCCCTAAATTTTCCCCATCTTTAATATAGGTGATGCGGGAATCTTGTTGTTGTAAATTTTTGATAATGGCTTCTGTCGCGTCTTGAGAATTGCCATCGCAGATTAAAATCTCTATATTTTCGTAGGTTTGGGCCAGGGCGGAATCCACTGCTGCCTTAATTGTTTTTTCACTATTAAAAGACGGGATGATAACCGTACACAACTCTTTCATGTTTTCCGACTCCTAAACGTCCATATTTCTATCTATCTTCGTGGCGGGTTGAATAACAAAAATTAAGGACAAAATATAGGATATTATAGCATACAATGACATAACCGTCAATTATTTCCCCAGTGAAAAGTATATTTACGGCATAAAATTACCATTTTTAGTAAAAATAATCATTATTAATTTTACCTCTTTTTAGGCAATTTGGGGTATGGATTTTGGGCCCTATTTATCTATTTATAGTATATTATTATGCTTTTGTCATAATATTCTGCCTACTTGTAGCCATTCTCTGACTATTGGGCCTTAAATATATACATTATTTGGGGTTTGGTTCACTCACAAGGCTGTTTGTAGTAATAGTCTAACCAGTCTGTAATGGGCATTGTACGATTCCCCGGTTGGGTGTCGTCCAGTCAAATACTGTACTTGCCCCGGTCCTAAGGTCTGGCGTTGGCGCTTCGTTTTTGCAATCATCTGCGCGGTATGTATAAACTGATGGCTAATATTAAACAGCGGCCAGGGATCTCCAATATTTTTTACTTTAAATATTTGTCAATTATTACCTGTATATTGTTAAATTGTGTTAATTATCATAATCGGCGTTCAAAAATAGAACTAACTCCCTGCCGCTAATTATGACTCAACTTTTTTATGGTCTTATGTCTTAACAGCTTAAATACCTATTAGTTTAGTAGGATTTAGTGGCATCTATGGCGTTTTACTGGGTTTATTACTCTTACTTTAAATATATAAGGGGGGAAAATAACTGTTAAATTCGGGAAGGGGATAGAATTACCTCTATTTGCATTAATATTTGTTAGCGGTTTTTTCCCCTAATTAGCCAATTATTTCCTTGGCTTAGGTCTAAAGCAGCGTTTCTCCCTGGTAGCCAATTATATTAACCTCTCACTGGGTAACTGCATAAGGTAAAATAGTCATAAAATTATAAAAGGACGAGGTTATCTCATGAATTATAATCAATTTTACCACAACCGTAATTGGGGAAACTGCTGTAGGCCCTGTTGTCTCGTTGGACCCAGAGGCCCACAGGGCCCTCCTGGCCCGCAAGGTCCCTTTGGTCCCCAAGGTCCTGTAGGAGCTACAGGCCCCACCGGTTTGCCTGGCCCTACCGGTTTGCCAGGCTCCACCGGTGCAACTGGCCCGTCGGGTCCTACCGGTGCAACCGGCTCCCCCGGCGTAGCCG
>DXZC01000016.1:3201-23644 GCA_019415505.1 Peptococcaceae bacterium
GGTGCAACTGGCCCGTCGGGTCCTACCGGTGCAACCGGCTCCCCCGGCGTAGCCGGCGTTACCGGTCCTACCGGAGCCACAGGGGCTGCCGGTCCCCAGGGAGCTGTTGGTGCAACTGGCCCAGCTGGTCCTACCGGTGCAACCGGTTCCCCTGGCGTAGCCGGCGTTACCGGTCCTACTGGAGCCACTGGGGCTGCTGGTCCCCAGGGAGCTGTTGGTGCAACTGGCCCAGCTGGTCCTACCGGTGCAACCGGTTCCCCTGGCGTAGCCGGCGTTACCGGTCCTACTGGAGCCACTGGGGCTGCTGGTCCCCAGGGAGCTGTTGGTGCAACTGGCCCGTCGGGTCCTACCGGTGCAACCGGCTCCCCCGGCGTAGCCGGCGTTACCGGTCCTACCGGAGCCACAGGGGCTGCCGGCAGTAGTGTTACCATTTTAGGCTCCTATCCCACTTATGCGGATTTAATAGCCGCTCATCCCACTGGCAATGTGGGTGACAGCTATTTAGTTAACGGCCAGCTATATGTTTGGAGCGCCAATACCAACACTTGGGAAAATGTAGGCACCATACAGGGCCCCACCGGGGCAACAGGTCCCATGGGCCCAACTGGTCCTACAGGCGTTACTGGCGCTACTGGAGCCACGGGCATAATGGAACCTAATGGCTATGACGTTTATGTGCGGCCAGGCGCTACTGGCGGCAATGGCACCCAGGCTAATCCCTTTGGCAGTATTGACCAAGGCTTGGCCGCGGTTCTGCCCTCTGGCACCCTGCATCTTCTGGGGGGAACCTACCCCGTTACTAGTCAAATTAATCTTAATAAAGATGAAATTACCCTCAAGGGAACTCCCACTACCATTATACAGTTAGAAGCTGCTGTTGTACCCTTTTTATTGTCTGGCGCCGGCGTTACCATTGATGGTTTGACTATAACTAGCGACGTTCCCTACGCAGTGGAATTCATTCAGGTGGCGGAAGCTAACGGGAGAATTGTCAATAATATAATTTACGGTCCAGCGCAAGCTGGTCCGTCCACTGGTTGGGTAACAAACCGTGGTTTTGTTATTCAACCTGGGGTGGCAAACCTGCTGGTGGATAATAATATATTCTATAATTTACGTCAGCCAGCTTACCTCAATCCCAACGCCACTGGCAATATCATACATAATATTGTGTATAACACCAGGGGTTTTGTGGTGGATAGCGCTGTGTTTGTCTTTTCCGGTAATTCCTGGGGTATACCGGAGAATGCTGTGGATATCGCCTTACTGGCCGGTACGCCCACTGGCGCGCCTTATGATCCTACCACGGATTTAGCCAATAATAACAGCGACGCAACCATAAGCGACCAGCGGTAAATAAGTAGCCAGCGGGAATTATCCCCGCTGGCTCCTCTTAATGTAAAGAGAACCACGCAATAGTCGCGTGGTTCAATATATTTTTAATAATAGGGGCTATAATGATGATAGGGATTATAATGATTTCCCCAGGGTAAGGAAAGGGCAATGCCTTAAAGTCAGGGGTCTATGCCCTGTTCCTTGTCCCTTAAAATTCCCCCTAGCAGCCTTTGATTTAGCAGTTGCAACCCTGAGCCTGGCAAATTATTTCTCTCCCGCTAGATTAAGTCGACAAGGCGGTGAATTAAACTTCAGCTTAACGGTTAAGTACCGGGTTAAACCTTCTTTTTCGTGACCAGTCGGTTCAGAGTTTCCCAAAGCACCTGCACGTCGATGGGCTTGGCTATATGGTCATCCATACCGGCGTCTAGTGAGGCTTGTACATCTTCGGAGAACGCGTTGGCGGTCATGGCAATAATCGGTATGGTTTTGGCGTCTACCCTATTTAAGGCTCTGATTTTGCGGGTGGCCTCATAGCCGTTCATCTCTGGCATTTGAATGTCCATCAATATGGCGTCATATTTACCCGGCGGATTTTGGCAAAATTCCTTGACAGCCTCAACACCATTCTTCTTCACCATAACCGCACCGCTGTGCATTGTTAAGAGTTCGCAGAGAATTTCGGCGTTAATGGCGTTATCTTCAGCTACTAAAAAATTGCAACCTGCAAAATTCTTGCTTTTAGTGGCATAGATAGAATCCGTCTTACTTTTTGTCCCATAGCCCTTAACCTCGGTAGCTATGGGGAATTCCAATTCAATGTGAAAGGTGGTGCCCTGGTGTAGGCGACTTGTCACCTTAATATCGCCGGCCATGAGCTCCACTAAGCCCTTGGTAATGCTGAGGCCCAGGCCAGAACCTTCAATCCTGGTCGCGCTATGGCTGCGGGCGAAGGGCTCGAACATCTGGTTGAGAAACTCTTCCGACATGCCCGTACCAGTGTCCCTTATGGTAAAGCAGTAACGGACATGGCCGTGCTGTTCCTGGGGTGGCAGCTCGTGAATTGAAAATTCTACCTCCCCGCCGCTGGGCGTAAATTTAATGGCATTGCCCAATATATTAATCATTATTTGGTTGATGCGTAAAAAATCGCCGTAAAAGTATTGGTTGTGGATATGGCCGATGTTGATGTTAAAATCCAGGCCCGCTGCCTTAGCTTGGGGGGCCAACATGGAGGAGAGCTGCTCAATTAAGTCCGGTAGATAAACCCGGCGTTGGTTTAGAGTAATCTTAGAGCGCTCAATTTTGTTCATATCAAGAATATCGTTGATTAGGCTGAGTAAATGCTTAGAAGATAGGGTGATTTTTTGCAAGCAATCCTTCACCCGGTCACTGTCGTCTAAATGGGCAATGGCCAGGGCTGTCATGCCCATAATGGCGTTCATTGGCGTGCGAATATCGTGGCTCATGGAGGAGAGGAAGTCGCTCTTGGCTTGGTTGGCCTCTTCCGCTGTAGCTAAGGCCTCTTCCAGGGCATTTTTAGTCTCGCGCTCCGCCGCTAACATCTCGGTTACATCGGCCCGCACCATACATACGGTTTTGTGGTTGCCGTCTCCCCAGAGCACGTTAATTTGCTTATAGCGTAAACCCTCTTCCGTTTGGTAGGGTAGGACAAAATCGTAGCCTGAGGCCATTTCCTCCAGGCGTTTAACCATGTTTTCCAAACGAAATTCCGCTCTTATTTCCTCCTGAGTTTTAGTGGGGTCGTAAAAACCCTTGAGGCGTTCCAGCGCTTCGTCATAATTATCCACCACCATGGGGGGGAGGTTTTCCAGCACCGTCTGGCGGGTATATAAGGTGAGGCTGCCCAAGTCGGTGCTAATAAAGGCCAGGAGTTCAAAGGTGTAAGCTATAACATTTAGCAACCCCTGTTGCTCCCGGACTGAATCAGTAATATCTGTCCGGGCCAGGCAAACCCGGCCCAAACGCAGGTCAGTACCGGAGACCGTCATATTTTTCGTCAGAATATTGCTGTCCTCATCAATAATGGAGTAGGGGAAGGAATAGGAGCCTTCCTTTTTCAAACGCTCCAGCATATAGTCGGGGTCAAACATTTGGGCGGTGTGTTCCTTGTCCTTGGGCAGCACTTGCTCACTGAGCATAAGGCTTAAACGCTGGGAATGGCTGCCCTGTTGTGCCGGTAGGTCTTTAGTCGCCTTATTAGCCGTGAGAATCGTATATTTATCCTGATAGAGGTCCACGTCTACCACTAAGTCGTAACTGTCAACTGATAGTTGCCGCAGTATTCTCTGGGCAATAGTGTTTTCCGTAACATCCGTTACCGTGAGAATACCGGTGACGTCGCCACTGTCCGGGGTTGTTACCAAATTCATATTTATTTCTACATAACGGCCTTGGGCTTCCTGGGGTAGCTTGATAAAGCAGGTCATCTGCTGTTCCGTATCCCCTCGTTGATAAGCCGCTAAAGCGGGGTCGCCGAGATAGGTGGCGCAAAAAGTTTGCCTTTCCTGGGGGTCAACCACCAAGCTGGAGAGGCCCAGGAAAAACTGCTCTCTTTCCGTGCCAAAGGTCTGTAAAAGGTCTGAGCCTGTATAATCCTGTACATCCAGGATTTTGTCCTGGGTGACATTGCAGTGGCCAACGATGAGAGCATTGGGCCCGGGGGTGCGGTAGTGCTGTATAATCAGGTCGTTATATTGTTGGCGCAGTTGTTCTTCCTTTTCCAGTTCCTTGGTCATATCGTGATAACCGGCATAGACCCGGCTTTCGCCGCCTTCGTTTTGGATTATGGTCAAGGTGTTTTTGACCCAAATATAGCTGTTGTCGCCTTTTCTCAGCCGGTAGACTATTTCGCTGTTGCTTTCGCCACTGTCTATGTAGGCGTTCATCTGTTCAATCACACGCTGGCGGTCTTCTGGGTGAACCCCAGCCATAGCATCGCTTTTATATAGCTGCCAGGCCTCGTCTAGGGTCATACCGGTGAGGGCGGCAAATCCATCGGAGAGATACTCCGGGGTTGTGCTGCCATCCTTGCCATGAAAGACCACCGCTACGCCGCCGGGTAAATTCTTTACTACTGTTTGGAAGTATTGCTCTAAGCGGTCTTTTTCCCTCTGGGTTTTAACCTCCTCGGTTATATCCCGCACATATTTTACATAAGCGGGTATGCCGTTCCAATCAATTTCCCAAAAGCGGGTTTTGTAGAATTGGTTCGAGGCTTCTATGGTCATTTGGTGTTCCTTGCCGTCTGCCGCATGGCTGTTTAAGGTGCAAAAGGCGCAAGGTTCGTTTTTGCCATGGAGGGCCGCATAACATTTTTGCCCCAGCATATCCATATTTTGGGCGAAAATCTCTTTAGACTCGTTTATATAAAGTAATTCGTAATTGTTTTTATCAATAACGTAAATGTCGTCCGCCGTTTCATTGGCAATGCTTTGGAATAACCGGGTCTCCGCTGAAACGCCAGTATAAACAGCGTAAAATCTGGGAGTCTCGGACAATGGTCCCATGCGCCGTCCGTTAAGGTGTATCCAAATCAGGTTCCCGTTCCGGTGGCGGACTCGGTAGGCTATATCTAGCACTTCGCCGCTGGTCAGGGCTGCTTGGGCTGCCTTTAACACCCGTTCCCGGTCGGATTCGTGTACTGTATTGAGGGCGTCATCCTGGACCAGCTCGGCAAATTCAGCCTTGGTATGGCCGGAAAGCTGCCGAACGCCGTCGGAATAGTAGGTGGGTTTAAATTTATTGTTGATTACCTGGTAACTGGCTATACCGCCGGGTATGGAGTTAACTAGGTGATTCATTTCCACTTGGGTTTTTTTAAGGTCGGATATGTTATGAAAAACGCAGTGTAATAGGGGGCTACCATCCTCTTCCCCCAGCCAGGATGCCTGAACTCGCACCCAAACAATGTGGCCTGCCCTATGCAGTTTGCGGAATTCAAAGGTTGAAATCTTATGGCTGGCTATGACTTCTTGGATTTTAGCCACGACCATAGCTGTATCCTCCCAGTAGGTCATTTCCGCGGCGTCGCCCTTAATCAGCTCCTGATATTCCTCTGTTGTATAGCCGCTTAGTTCCGGTACGCCATCGGAAAAATATACTGTTTCAAATTTATCCGTTACTTTATAAATGGCCACGCCGCCGGGAATGGCGTTTATAATGTCCTGCATTTTTTCGTTGGTAACGGTCAATTCCCTTTCCAGCTCCAGCCGTTCGCTAACATCGCTATATACGCCATACAAAAGCTTAATGCCACTTATTTGGGTTTTTACTGAGATTGCCAGGTTAATCCAGCGGTACTCCTGCTTTTTGTCGTTCCAGACGCGATAGGTATGCTGCAAAATACTGTTGTTTTTCAGAGATATTGCCACCCTTTCCTTTAAGAGCGGCAAATCATCAGGGTGAACCCCTAAAAAGGTGGTTTTTTCTTCAATGGATTTTCTATTTTCCTCACAGTAACCCATAATTTGGTAAAAGGCTGGGTTATGGAACAGGGGGTATATTTGCTGGCCGTCATATTTATAGACGCAAAGGCCACATGGTATACTGCTAAAGGTGGTTTGGATTCTTTCATTATACGCCTTAATTTGTTCCTCTTGCCTTTCCGCGTCTGTGATATCTAAGATGTACTCAATATGAGCCGGCCTGCCCCCCCAATCTATTAATTTGCCGCTAAGCTGATAAATGCGGTTATTGTGGGGGTGCTGGAATTTACGCACCATAAGCTCAGTGCGGTTCATTTCCTTAGCGCCGCAGAAAGGGCAGGGGTGATCAAATCCTATAATTTGGTAGCAGGTAAGGCCCGGCTTGAAGGGTTTACACAAAAATAGCTCTTGCGCCAAACTGTTGGCGTAAAGCAATTCGTAAGTATTAGCGTCATTAACGTAAATAGCTGTTGGCGTATTTTCTAAAACTATCTCGGCCTGTGCTGTGGATAGTTCAGAGAGGCCTCTTTCCTGCGTCATGGTTATTCCTCCCCCTTATATCTCTGCCAAAGCTCAACCACCCTTTGATATTCTGCCTTAATGTTCCGGTACATTGTGGAATAGTCCGCTGCTTTATCTGATTTATTTGCCTTTGCATCATAGGCTTCATTAGTTTCAGCGGCTTTATTTTGGCGCAGCGGTTCAACAATGGCGCGGATTGAATCATATAGCGGCGTTAGGCCTAAATTACCGGTAAGGCCTTTTAAGGTATGAGCGGCGGAAAAAGCATCACTCAAATTGCCGGCGTCCAGGGCGTCGCCTAATTTTTGTAAATTATCATCCTGAAAGAGCTTGGGCAAAAATTTTAAATACATTGCCTCGTTATCCAGAAAACGGGCCATTGTGGCCTGGTAGTCACCACCGTAGGCTTCAAAAAGTTTTTTGAATTCCCCCATTGTCTTCAGGCTCCTTTCTAAAAATAAAATCATAGAGGGTTTGGTAAAGCTTGCCGGGGTCAATGGGTTTAGCCAAGTGGGCGTTCATGCCAGCTGCTTTACTTTTTTCAATATCATCGTCAAAGGCATTGGCTGTCATGGCGATAATTGGTATGGTTTTGGCGTCGTCATTGCTGAGATGCCGAATATTAGTAGCCGCGGTTAACCCGTCCATTAGGGGCATACGAATATCCATTAAAATTGCGCTGTAATAACCAGCTGTGGTTTTACTGAACATCTCCATAGCCCGCAGACCGTTTTCCGCGGTTTCCACTTGAAAGCCCTTGTTTTCCAGGAGCAATGTGGCCACTTCGGTATTAATGGCATTGTCCTCTGCCAAGAGTATGCGTTTTGCTTGGAAGTCATAATCCATGTCACGCTCTTTTTCCTTTTGGATTTCCTCCTCTTTTCGGCCCAGGGCCTGGGAAAAGGCGGAAACCAGGGTGGATTTAAACATCGGCTTGCTCATGAGCAAATTAACCCCAGCTAGCTTGGCCTCGTGTTCAATGGAGAGCCAATCGTAAGCGGTAATAATTATAATAGTTACCTCCGGGCCGACAATGGCCCGAATCCGCCGGGCTGTTTCAATGCCGTCCATTTCCGGCATTTTCCAGTCAATCAAAATCATATCAAAGAGCTTGCCCTGGCCCCACAAGGTTTCCACGCGGTTTACAGCTTTTCTGCCGCTGTCCACCCATTCGGCGGTTACCCCCATCTCCCGCAGAGTGACAATGGCGCTTTCGCAAACTGCCACGTCATCGTCAACTACTAAGGTTTTAAGGTGGGAAAAATTATAATTTTGCTTTTGCTGGCGCCGCCGCAACTTTTCTTCCTCTGTAATTCCCACTTTTACGTCTATGGTAAATTCCGTGCCCACTCCTTTAATGGAGCGCACTGTGATATTGCCGTCCATCATATCCACAATGCTTTTAGAAATAGCCAAGCCTAGGCCAGTGCCGCCATAGAGAGAGGTGGTGCCGGTGGATTCCTGGGAAAAGGGCTTAAAAATTTGGGGCAAGAACTCCTCGCTCATGCCCACGCCAGTGTCGTTAACAATAAAGCGCAGGGTAGCGCCGTTTTTGTCCTTTTTACGTTGGGCGGCGGAAAATGTTACTTTACCGCCTTCCGCCGTAAATTTAATGGCATTGCTCAGTATATTAATTAGTACCTGCTGCAACTTCATGGCGTCGACAATATAGTAGTCATCTAACATGGGGTCCGCAATGCACTCATATTCCACGTTTTTAGCTGCTGCTTGGGTATAGCAGATAGAGTTAACGCCGTTTAAGAATTCTTCTGTGGCAACGGTTTCATTTTTTAACAACATTTTGCCGCTCTCAATGCGGCTCATATCTAAAATATCGTTGATTAAGGAGAGGAGAAAACGTGAGGATATGCCAATTTTGGCAATACATTCAGCCACTTGCTCGTCATCGCCAATGGCTTGGGCGGCAATGGCGCTCATACCGATAATGGCGTTCATTGGTGTGCGTATTTCGTGGCTCATACGGGAGAGGAAGTCTGATTTAGCGGCATTGGCCTGCTCAGCGGCAGCCAGCGCAGACGCTAATTCCGCCTTTTGTTTTTGCTCCTGGCGCACCACGTCTGTGGCGTCGGACCGCACCATACATACCCGGCCCATGGCCCTGTTAATGTAAAAAACCTGAAAGCGTTTGACCCGCAATATACCGTCCTCTGTCATTTCCACAACAAAGGTATAGGAATCCCCGTGGTTGAGCTCCTGTAGCATATAATCATAGTCCAGCTTGCGCAAATACTCTTCCCTGGCCCTTTTGTCCATAAATTCCTGAGCTACCAGCTGAATATTTTCTTGAAAGTGCCCGCTGGGCGGTATAATATTTTTGAGGTCTTTATTGGAGGATATAACCCTGTGGGTATCTTGTGTTACGTTTATTTCGGTTATTATATCGTAATCCAGCTCCGCGATCTGGCGCAGCAGCTCCTCCTGGAGCATTTTTTCCGTAATATCCACAGTATAGAAGAAAAACATAATATGGCCGGTGGTGGGGTTCTGACTAGTGCGAAAGCTGGTACTGCCCCAAAACTCCCCGTTGGCACTGGACTTGCGCAGAAAATTAAAGCTGTAGCTGTTTTTTCCCGTGGCAAAGTCAGCTAAAACCTTGTCCCGGTCCAGGGTTTTTAGTATCTCTTTGCCGTATTCTTCATCTACCGCTGAGCCGGCAAAGCGTTGCACCACTGCATCATAGGATTCCCCTACTTGGGAAGCGTCAGCCACGCTGGAAGTGGAGACATAGCTTTCCATTTTATTCAGTGTGAGGTTAAAGCGGCCCTGGATGCTGCCTTCTGTTGAGGACAGCTCCGAATAATAGGCTAGCTCTTGCTCGTATTGTTCCTGGGCTTTTTTTTGCAACCGTTTTTCATCTGTAATATCCACAAATACGCAGTAAAAGTGGGGTATTTCATCCTTCTCTTGAAATAATTGCGCCTTTATGGAAATCCATTTTATTGACCCATCCTGACAAATTAAGCGGTTTTCATTGCGAATTGTATTGCCGTAGCGTAGCTGTTCGTTAAGTCTCTCCGCCATTACGGCTAAATCCGCCGGATAAATTACAGCAGACATACAATTACCCAGAGCGGCAAATTCCTCACGGCTGTAACCCAAAAATTCAAATAATCCATCGTTGGCGTCAATGACGGAAAAATCTGAGTCAAACCGGCAACGGAATACCGCTCCGGGGATATTATTATAAATATTTAAAATGGTTTCCTGGGCCTGTTTTTCCGCTGTAACGTCAATACACACCGAGGAAATAGCCGGGCGTCCGTCTTCCGCCTGCATTTTATGGCCTAGGTCGTGTACCCAAATATAGGAACCGTCCTTTTTTTTCATGCGGTATTCTACAACGTATTCTGGACCAGCAATTAATTGGGCCGCCACATCAGCTTCGGTTTTTTCCCGGTCCTCCGGGTGGATACAGTTGGCTATTAGCCCTTGAATATCTGCCACAAATTCCGCTTCATTTTCGTAACCCAAATAATCCAACATACGGCGGTTGATGAAATAGAAGGGAAAGCCCTCCTCAAGATAGCCGCCCATCATGCCCCCGGAGACTGAATTATTCAGTAGCTCCTGCCGTTGCCGGGCAATAGTTTTTTGCGCCAGAGCATGGGGGTTATACTCATTGCCGTTATGGCCGCCGGGCGCCGCCAACTGTAGGCTTTGAATCAGCCAGTTGCCATCAATTCGGGCCAAGGTAAAGAAACCCCGTAAATCCCAAGGGTAATTTGAATTTGTTAAGGTCAGGTTTATTGTCAGGTTACAGAAATTCTCCCCCAGCATTTGCTGGAGGGTAGTTGTAAGCTGGCAGTTTAAGCTCCCGCTAATCTCCTCAATATACTGGCTGATATATTGAGCCAGAGCGGCTTTGCCTTGGGCGGATTCTGTGGCGTTAATACCTATAAATGCTACGTCCTCCGCTAGGAGTGACGTAGCTTTCTCTACCTCGCAATTTTTAAACCAACTATGGCAGAATTCACGCACTACATCTTGGGGGCTCATCTGACTTTTCATCCCTTATATCCTTTCCAGAGATAAGCCACACCCCTATATTGTACGTGGTATAGACTTTATCTTTGTTTAGTTTTTCTTTTTATCTTATGTTGCACAACTGTTAATAACCCAGAATGGGCGCAAATAACTGGCGGCAATTTATCCGCCGGTTTGGGCTGTTAATAATTTTTTGCCGCTTCGCTTTTATTGCGCTATATTAACGCCAATATTTTATATTAAATCATAGTATATAAATAGTATATAAAATGATTTTATCATAAACAAAATAAATGTGCAATTAAACAGCAATAGTTTGTCGATTTTTTCGTAAAAATAACTTTTAACGCCAATATTCCGCTGTGTTGTTACTTACGCAAGGTTGGGTCTGGTTTAGGCAATGGGTTAGTGAGTAATTGCCGCTATTTGCTGGTGCTGGCGCAGTTTGTACCGGAGCCTCCTATAGGCCCTGGGCTGTTAAATATATTTTAGCGCCCCAAAAGTTCCGAGAACTTATGAGACGCTAAACTTTAATGGAATATTTTTACTTTTTCTTATAGGCTATGTGCCCTAAAAATTCACAGACCAGGGCCGCCCCGGTTAAAGCTGTAATGCCGCTGGGGTCGTATTGGGGCGCCACTTCAACTAAGTCATAGCCCACAATATTTAAATCCGCCAGGCCCCGGATAATTTCCAGGGTTTGGGCTGTATTAAAGCCGCCCACAACCGGGGTGCCAGTGCCTGGAGCTGAGGCTGGGTCCAAAAAGTCGATATCAAAGGTGAGCCAGGCTTTTTTGGCGCCAACCCTTTGCTTTATCCGCTGAATTATCTCCTGAGAGGTCATGTTGTGGCATTCTACAGCTTTGAGAACTTCATACCCCAGGCCCGTGGAGTTTTCCAGGTCCGCGGCGCTGTAGAGATTTTCCCTAATTCCCACCTGTATGGAGTGGGCGGTATCCACCAGCCCTTCCCGGGCAGCGTGGTAAAAGGGGGTGCCGTGGTTATAGGGTTTACCAAAGTATTCCGGAATCGTATCGTAGTGAGCGTCAAAATGTATCAAGGCCACATCATGGTGAACCTGGGCGCAGGCCCGCAGCTCCGGCAGGGTAACGCTGTGGTCGCCGCCTAAGGCTATAGGTATCACTCCGCTCTGAAAAAGCGGCAGCATACCCTGGGTTATCAGGTCAAAGGATTCCTCAATGTAGCCTGGTACGGAGGCTAAGTCGCCATAATCCACCCCGGAGCAATAGTCGAATATGTTGACCTCCAGCTCCGGGTTGTAGGGTTTTGCCGCCAGGCAGGATATGTCCCGTATGGCCCCAGGGCCCAGACGGGCGCCGGGCCGATAGGAGGCGCAGGTATCAAAGGGTAGGCCGACAATGGCGAAATCAATATCCTCGGTAGTTTCCACCTGAGGTAAACGCATAAAGGTTTTTACCCCGGAAAAGCGGGGGGATTTAAGGGAATCAACAGGTTTATACTTAATCATATTTTACTCCTTTCGCGCGACGCTTGTTTAGCTTTAGCTGTGCTACTCTCTTTTAACTTAAACTGATAATTTCCGTGGCAATATTTTCCGTAAAAGCCCGGTCATGTTCCACAAAAATCATCGTAAGGTTGTTGGCCTTAATCATTTCTTCAACTTGCAGGCGGGAAATCACGTCTATGTAGTTTAAGGGCTCATCCCAAATATATAAGTGGCAGGGTTGGCACAGGGCCGCGGCCAGCAGTACCTTTTTTTTCTGCCCAGCGCTTAAATCCCCTAAGTCCTTGTGGAATTGACCACGGGAAAAATCCAACTTGCGCAACAGGGTCTTAAACACTGTTTCATCTAAGCCCTGTTGGGAGATGTAGGCTCGCAAATCGCCCCGGAGGAAAGAGGTGTCCTGGGGCACATAGGATATATTCAGCTTGCTTCCCCGCCAGACGCGGCCTTGATAGGGAATCTCCTGACCCATGATGGCTTTGAGTATGCTGGACTTGCCGCTGCCATTTGGCCCCAATAAGGCCAAACGCTGGCCTTGCTCTAATTGGAAGCTGACCTGGGGGCTGACCGGCCCCTGGCCATAGTCTATTGTCAAGTCTGTTACTTCAAGCACCAATTTACTGTGGTAGTTTAGGGTCTTTACTGCCAGGGTTTCGGATTTTTCTAAATTTTTCAGTAAACTGCTTTTTTCCGCCACCGCCCGCTGGCGGCGTTCCTCGTTAGCCTTGGCTCGGGCCATCATTTTGGCCGCCTTAGCGCCAATATAGCCCTTATCCGGCTTAATGCCCGCTACCTTATGCCCCTTTTTGCTGGCCTCAACCTGGTGGGACCATTGAGCGTTGCGCTGGGCGGCGGCTGTAAGATTGGTAATCTCCCGGCTTAGTCTTTGGTTGGCGGTTATTTCCAAGTGGTCTTGCCTGGCCTTATTAACGCTCCAGGTGGTAAAATTACCTTTTTGCACCTGGATATCAGCTTTATTAATCGCCATAATATGGTCGATACATTTATCTAAAAAGGCTCGGTCATGGGAGACGAGAATAAAGCCCTGTTTTTTGTTGAGGTAGTGGGCTACTGCTTCCCGGCCCTCTCTATCCAGGTGATTGGTTGGTTCGTCTATGAGCAAAAAGCGGTTGGGTTTTAAAAATAAAATAGCCAGCAGCACCTTGGTTTGTTCCCCCTTGCTGAGGCTGGCAAAGGAGCGGTGGAGGATGTTCTCCGGTAAATGCAAGAGGCCAAGCTCCCTTTTTAACTGCCAAGGTTGTATTGCCGGGTCTAGAGCCTCGGCTATTTCCTGGGGGGTCAGGGCCTGGTCCGGCGGGGTAAAGGGAAAATATTCAAAGTCCACGCTGGCGTCTATGGCGCCGCTATAGGGCAGTTCGCCCAGAAGCAGCCGGAAAAAGGTGGTTTTACCCCGGCCATTTCTGCCGGTCAGCCCCAGTTTCCAGCGGGTGTCCACCTGAAAAGAGACATTTTCAAAGATATTATCATAGCTGCCGGGGTAGGCAAAGGTTAAATTTGTAACGTTAATTTGTGACATGGGCGCCTCCTAAAATTAAATAAGCGGCAGGAAAGTTACTCCTGTCGCAAAGAGGCCCTGGGGTTGAGGCAATATTGCCCCTTAATTAAAGCAATATCGCGGTTTTAAGATTAGGAGGATTATCGCTTTTGCTTTTTAAAACTGGGAAAAGCTTAAATCCTCAATACTTAATCTTTAGGGCGTTGGATCATAACTTTCTTGCCTGAGCACAGTAAACCGGGCAGCCTCTGGCCGCCTTTAAAATACCTGTTCTCCTTTAAGTTTCAGCAAGAAAGTTTGCGCATCTTTTCACCCCTCTACAGTTTTGCTTTTATGGTATTATATAAAGTTTAATTTGTCAAGCCCCGCCGCCTGATCGTGCATAAAAAGGGTGGGGGTGTATAAAAAGGGCGCGGGTTTTGGCCCGCGCCCTTGGCGGTTAAAATTTAATTACCCGCGGTTCAGAGGTAAATGAGGAAAAGGTGGCTACCGCGTCTTTAAGGTAAAATACCTGGGTATTATCGTCTGTAGCGGAGTACATGGCTTGTAAATCCGGGTATTTATCCAACATATCCTGGCGCGGCTCCACCCGGTCATCCTCTACTGCCAGGGCTTGAATCCGCAGCCACTCCCCGCCTAACATGGCGCAAAGCTCTACCTTGGGGTTAGCTAGTATCTGGTGGGAAACAGGCTTTATTTTGCCGGTTTGCAAATAAAGCTTGCCCTCAAAAATATTTATGGTCCCGAAGGGGCGTACTCGGGGCTGATCCCCCTCTACAGTGGCTAAATAGTAAGTTTCCGCTTTTTTTAGAAAATCAAAGACTTCTTCCATGGTTTTACCTCCCTCTTGATCTTTCCGTACAATCAACGCCAATTATTAACTAATTTAATTATAGCACTTATAGAGGGAAAAACAAGTAGGCGAGAGGTTAAAAAGCTTTAAGCTTCCTGAGTCGTAGCGGCGTTAGGCGCCCCTTCATAAAATTCCCGGAATTTGCCGTCTGTGGCGAGGAGTTGGTTTAAGCTGCCTTTGGCCGCTATTTTGCCCTCCTCCATATAGATTATTTCATCATATTGGCCCAAAAGGGCTGGGTCCAGGTTATGAGTAATTGTCAGTAAGGTGAGATATTCCTGGGATAAAAGGTTGTTTTCTATTTCCGCCGCGGTTTGCCGGTCAATGGAGGAGGTGCCCTCATCCAAAATCATAATGGGGGTTTGGCGAATCAAGGCTCTGGCCACGGCAACGCGCTGGCGCTGGCCGCCGGAAAGGTTGGCGCCGTTTTCTCCCACCGGAGTTTCTAACCCTTGCTCCTGCTGGGCTAAGAATAGGTTGACGCCGCTGGTGGCCAAGGCTTGTTCCCAGGCAGCGGGGTCAAACTCCTGTTCTAGGCCGATGTTATGCGCAATGGTGTTGTCAAACATATAGATATTTTGGTGGATTACAGCCATGAGCCTGGTTACGGACTGGCTTTTTAAGTCCGTTAGTTCTTGGCCGTCAATGGTAATGGAGCCGCCGTAGCGACCGGAATAGCCGGTGAGCATCTTTATTAAGGTTGATTTACCGCAGCCGCTCTTGCCTAAGATGGCATATTTTTTACCCTTTTGGAAAGTTTGGTTGACTCCTAACAGAACAGGTTTTTCCTGGTTGTAGCTGTAGGTTAAATTCTCTACGGCAATGCTGTGATTAAAGGTTGGTTCTAATTCCCCGGTAAACTCCTGATCCTGATAGGCGCTGAACTCGTTGAGCCGGGCCGCTACCGGGGCTATGCCCTTGATTTTGGGCAACATTTGCAGTAGCAGCATAATGGGGGTTATAAAGGTTCCACCCAGCTGCACCAAGGCTACCAGGGTGCCCACGGTTATGCTCTGGCGCAGAACCAAGTAGGCGCTGACAAATATAACTACCACCATAATGAAGGTGGAAAGGGTTTCCGAGAGGCCCTCGTTGATAGCCAACATTTTATCGGCCCGAAATTTAACATCCGCTGCTTGTTTATTTTCCGCGGCAAAGACTTTTCTGGTGTGGGGTAAGATACCAAAACCTCGAATAATTTCATAGCCGCTGAGAAAATCCTTGGTTTTTGCTGTAAAAGTCGACATCTGTTGGGAAACCTTTTCCTGCCGTTTGGCCAGGGCTTTGCCTAAAAGGGCGGGAATGAGGAACATTAGAGCCATACCCACCAGAAGGCAGGCGGTTACCAAGGGGCTAAGGTAGAAAAGTACCACCAAGGGGGCCAGGAACATTATGCTCAGCTCCACCACTGCCAGGAGGGGAAGAATATAGTTTTCCTCAATCATTTTAATGTCATTGGTGAGGGAGGAAAGGTAATCCGCGGTGTTGACGCTGTAAAAATCCCCGGGGGTGCGGAGGAGTATGCCGTTAAATACGTCCCGCCGCAGCAGCTTGGTAATATTGCGCAGTAAAACCTTGCCTAAAAGGGCGCTGCCGTAGCTTAACAGGCAAAGCGCCACCATGTATATGGCGGTGAAGAGCAGCACTTGGGTAAAAGCCTCAAGGTCGCCGTGCATGGCAATATCGATAATCTTCTGGAGAATTATGGAGATAAAGACCGAGGCCACTGAAGTTAAAGCCCCTAAGATTAGTGTAAGTACGAGAAGCAGCTTGTTCTGTTTAAGATAGCGAAACATGGTATCCCCCTGTTTTGTTTATGTCTAATTTATTCTATGAATATAAAATAACATAGTATGTCATGTATGTCAATACTATTAGATGATTATCTAATATGAAATGCCCCGACCCTGGGCGGAAAATAATTGGTGCTAGATTTCGCCCAGTAGTAATTGCTGGTTTTTTGAGTAATAGGTAAACCCATAATTAAGCTTTGGGATAGCTGCTCAGGCGGTATAATCCTGGGTTAACTGCGGTATAATCTGGGCTAACTGCGGTGAAACCCTGAGCTAACTGCGGCATAATCCGGGGCATCTGCGGTAAAATCCTGGGTCAACTGCGGCATAATCCGGGGCATCTGCGGTAAAATCCTGGGTCAACTATGGTAAAATCCTGGGGCAACAGCGATATAATCTGGGCTAACTGCGGTGAAATCCTGGGGCATCTGCGGTATAATCTGGGGCAACAGCGATATAATCTGTGCCAACAGCGGTAGAATACCGGGACACTTAAGTTAAAGTGATATTCTGCCCCGTTTCGCTGAAGTGCGGTTGAATTGAAGCGGGCTAGGTTTTGGCGGCGGTCTTTAAGGGGCTGGATCCCAACCTTTGGGGGGTGTTTTATTCTCGGCCTGGGGCAAGCCTTTTACAGGTGGACAATAAAGCGGTGGATAAAAGCCTAATCTACAATCCCTCAAATTCTCCAAAATAATAAACGTCCCTGTTACAACAGGGACGCAAAGGATAATTCAATTTAAACAGTATATAAAATGTAATTTATCTTGGGTTAGCTGCTAAGTTAGTTGAATAATGGGCTAACCGCGGTAGAATACTGAGGCGCTCAGGGACGTAAAAGCATAATCTAATTTACAAAAAGTTGGCTACTTTTTGTTCAAGTTGCCAAAAGATATTTTTTTAAATGCTCTATTACCGAGGCTAGCTCCGTATAGGACAAGTGATAGTAGACCTTGCCCCCCTCTTTTTCCACTGATACCAGGCCGCAGCCTAACAGCATATTCATATGGTGGGAGGTGGTAGCTGGGGTTAAGCCCACATCTTCAGCTATTTCCAGGTTGTACTTAGGCGAGTTTTTCAGGGAGCAGAGTATGGCGAATTTACTTTTGTCGCTAATGGTCTTTAGCACCACCAGTAAGTCCTCCTTATCCTTGGCAACGCTATCCCGCCACAGGGGTAATTCGCTGCTAAACAGCCCGTATATGCTGATTGAGACCCCCATGTACTCTGTGAGGGGAGAGGCTAACGAGGGGTAAATGGTTGCGTTGGGGGAGAGCTTAGTTAAAATCTCTAAATAATTGGCGTTAAGCTGCTCCGGGTAGGCCGCGAACTTTGCCCCTAACAGGGCGTACATTTCCCGCGCCGCCTCTGTATAGGCTGGCAGATTATCCTGATAAATAGTTATAAGTTGTCCCAGCCAGTGGTGGGGATTCTCAAAAATTAGCATGAACTGCCACTTTAAATCAGCGCCACAATGTAGGTTATTGATAAAGTCCACACAATTTTCCAGGCTGCCTAAATCGTTAATCTCAATTTCGTTGTCCACAACAAATTCGCCGTCCAGGGTGAACATTTCCCCTAAAGCCTGGCGCAGTTCCGCCTGGCTTTGAGCCGCCAAATTTTCCAGGTATTCGGGATGCTCCATTAAAACCAAGGTGGGGAAAACGCAAAATTGGCTCTCCATATCCTGAAAGAAAAATTCGTCCGCCGGGTGAGGCTGCCACTTGCGGCCAAAAGCCGCCAGATATTTATCAAGATAGCCTAATTTTTCCCGCACAATATCTGCGCCGTCAAAGCCTAATTCGTCCAGCTCCGCACCCATTCTTTCTTTTAGTACGTCCTTATTGTAATAGTTAAAGCAAAGGCAGATGGTCTCAAAAATAGGGTTCATTTCCCGTGCAACGGTTATTGCCATTATTATACCTTCTTACTTATTAGATTAATATCTAATTTAGATTATACTTTACTGCCGCTGATTTGGCAAGGGCGGGAGAGTTATTCCGGGGTAATTTCTAAGGGTATTTCATAAATGTAATCAGCGTAATAGCCCAAAAATAGGGAGAGGGAGCCGCTGTAGTCATGTAAATCTAAAATTTTATAGCCTACCTTCTGGGTAACTGGCAATTCGCCCTCTAAATATTCGCCGTTGCGGCTAACCTGATTTTGCAGTTCCAGGGCAAAGGCGGAGGTATCATAGATGTAAAGCTTGGTGGCGCTAGTGAGTTTTATGGCCTCTTGCAGCCGGGCCCCGCCATACTCCGCCAGCACCAGGGGAGCCTCCTTATCGTTTACATAAAAGCAAGGGTAATCCGGGGTATCGTCCTGATAGCGGTAATGGAGAACCACGGAGTTTTGCTCAACCTGGGGCCGAAAATCCGCCACATTTACGGATTCATAATTTATCTTATCGTCCTTTGGGGCCAGGCGCCGCCAGCGACCGTCAAGCAGGGTATAATAGGAGCCTTGTTCCTCTATTAGTTCGCTGCTGCCTTGGTCGGTTTCGTAAAAGTCCAGATAGCCCTTTTCGTTGAGGAGAATTTGATGCAGCACCGGAAAATCGGAAAAGGAAGGTTCTCTAGTCTGAATAAAAACATTACCCTCCACAGCCAGGGCTTGGCAGTTATAGTGTTCGCCGCTGCCTATGGGTTGCTCAAAACCCCCGGCTAGGTCGCTGGCGAGCTTTTGCCGCTTTACCAGTTGGTAGTCGCCGTGGCCCCGCAAAATAATTAGAGCTTCCAACGGGGTGTTGACATAGTCGCCCTGGGAGTTGTCGTATACCAAACCGTAGAGGAAGGTTTCTCCCTGGTAGACGGCTTCCACAGCGTAACCCAAAAATTCGTCCTTTTGCAGGTGGGGCTTAAAATAGGGGGCGTAATCCTCTATTGCCACGCTCATTGGTTCTGGGTCTAGGGCCTCTTTTTCCTGGCTACAGCCGGCAGTTGCCCAGACCAGGCCCCAGAGGAGCAATGCTAAAACCACTGTTCTAATTTTTTTCATAACCCTTTCCTCCCTTCTCTCTTTTTATTTTTCCGCTCTCATTTAATTATTTAAACTTGGTTAAAGGCTGGGGTCGGCAATTTTTCGTGGCCATAATTTAATATATGGCCAGCCTGGACTAATTAGCCGTCCCAATCACTTTTTGGTGACTATTTTTGTATTTATTTTTTGCCAAAAGCGCCCCTGCCAGTTAACAGGGGCGCTTTTGCGCATGGATTTTGAGCGCTATAATTTTTACTTCTTTTATTTCTGACCCTGACCCCTTAGCTTTATTTCATTGCCGAGGCAAAGGGCGAAGTAGGCGAGAGCTTTACTTTTTCGTGCCCTTGCCCTTAATAAAATCGCGCACATTTTTTTTGCTGCCCAAGTCCTTGAACATGGCGGCAAATTTGGCCTCCTCCCTTTCCTGGGCATTTAGGGAGGCATATTTAACCTCTTTTTGCAGCTTTTCATAGCTAACCAGCCTTTGAGGCTCCAAAGCTCCGGCGGCTATGGCTTCTTTTACAGCGCAGCCAGGCTCGCTTTGGTGGCTACAATTACGGAATTTGCATTGAGCGGCTAAAGCTTCAATGTCGTCAAAGGTTTTTTTCAGGTCAGCCCCCTCTAAGCCAATTTCCCGCATACCTGGGGTATCTATCACCAGGCCGCCGCTTTTTAAGAGTATAAGCTCCCGGCTGGTAGTGGTATGGCGGCCTTTACCGTCGTTTCTAAGACCATTGGTGGCCAAAGCCGCCTCGCCAATTAAGCAGTTAATCAGGGTGGATTTACCCACCCCTGAGGAGCCGATAAAGGCTGTGGTTTCCCCGGGCTTGATATACGGCAGCAGGGGAGAGTAGAGTCCTTCATAGGCTGAGGTTACCACAATATCTACCCCTGGGGCGGTTGCGCTGACTTCGCTAAGGCGCTGTTCCAGACAGTGGCAGAGGTCGGCCTTGGTGAGAACAATTACCGGTGTGGAGCCGCTATCCCAGGCAATGGCTAAGTAACGCTCCAGCCGCCGCAGGTTGAAATCTTGGTTTAAGGCCAGGCAGATAAAGACTCGGTCAATATTGCTGGCTACAACTTGTTCTGCCCGGGCTGTGCCCGGGGCTTTGCGCACAAAAGCGCTCTTTCTGGTTAGCACATGGTGTATTACAGCCTGGCTGTCAACGGTTTCCCGGTTCAGCAGGACAAAGTCCCCCACTACCGGCAGGCTGGCGCCGGTTTTAGCATTATAGCGCAATTTGCCGGCTAATGTCGCCCACATTTCGCCAAGGGGGCAGATTACCCGGTATATCTCCCGGTGCTGGGCTAATACCCGCCCAGGCCAGAGATTCTCCGCGGCATATAAGTCAGCTTCTTGGGCAAATTTTTCCGTAAAACCCAGGCTTTGCATATTTATTTTAATTTTAGACAATTTTAAACCTCCTAAAGTTTTTATAAACCATAGGGGAGGTTTACAGCAAACTAGTTTCGGCAAACCTCCCGGCTTGCCACAAGGACCGTTTTACC